>NCBR01000005.1 GCA_002279285.1 Acidobacteria bacterium 37-71-11 | reverse complement strand
CGTTCACCGGCGAGGTCGCGCCGGCGATGCTCGCCGAGCTCGGGGTGCGCTGGGTGATCGCCGGCCACTCGGAGCGGCGGCAGTACTTCGGCGAGAGCGTGGCCGCGGTGCAGCAGGCGGGGGTGGCGGACAAGCTCTCCCACGTCTCCACCGGTGGCGGCGCGGCGCTCGAGTTCCTGGCCGGCGACCCCCTGCCCGGCGTCGCCGCCCTCGAGGAGGTCGCATGAGCCGCCGGCCGCTCATCGCCGCCAACTGGAAGATGCACGGGACGGTCGCGTCGGTGCAGGCGTACCTCGAGGCCCTGGTGGACCGGGTGGGTGCGGCCGGCCCCGAGGTCGTCGTCTGCCCGCCGTTCACGCTGCTCCCTGCGGCCGTGCTGATCGCGACCGGTTCCGAGGTCGCGATCGGCGCCCAGAACTGCCACTGGGAGGACAGCGGCGCGTTCACCGGCGAGGTCGCGCCGGCGATGCTCGCCGCGTTCACCGGCGAGGTCGCGCCGGCGATGCTCGCCGAGCTCGGGGTGCGCTGGGTGATCGCCGGCCACTCGGAGCGGCGGCAGTACTTCGGCGAGAGCGACGCCAGCGCCGGCGCCCGCGCCAAGGCCGCCCAGCGCGCCGGTCTCGACGTGATCTTCTGCGTCGGCGAGACGCTCGAGCAGCGCGAGGCCGGTGCGACGCTCGCCGTGCTGGAAAGGCAGAGCACCGCGATCGAGGGGCTCGACCCGGCGCACCTCGCGCTCGCGTACGAGCCGATCTGGGCGATCGGGACCGGGAAGACCGCCACCGCGACCCAGGCCCAGGAGGCGCACGCCGCCCTCCGCCGCCGCGCCGGGGAGTTGCTCGGGGAGCCCGCCGCGGCCGGTCTGCGGATCCTCTACGGCGGCAGCGTCAAGCCCGACAACGCCGCAGTGCTGCTCGCGGAGAAGGACGTCGACGGCGCCCTGGTCGGCGGGGCAAGCCTTGACGTGGAAGGATTTTGGGCTATCATCCACGCTGCTCCCGGTGAGCACCGCGGGGCGGAGGAGTGAGCATCTCGTGTATACCCTTTTGATCATCCTCTTCATCGTCGTCTGCTTCTTCCTGATCCTCGTCGTGCTGCTGCAGCAGGGCAAGGGGGCGGACGTGGCGGCGGCGTTCGGTGGCTCCAGCTCGCAGGCCTCGTTCGGGCCGCGCGGCACGGCCACGCTGATGCACAAGCTGACCACGGGCTCGTTCGTGCTCTTCGTCGTGCTGTGTATCGGGCTCTCGGTCCTCACCGCCCGGCGCGGCCGCTCGGTGACGGCGGGCGTCAAGGGCAAGGCGGCGGCGAGCGCCCCGGCCCCGGCGAAACCCGCGGCACCGGCGGCACCGGCGCCCGCGACGAACCCGCAGCCGGCCTCCCCGGCCCCGGCGCCGACCGGCAAGTGAGCTCTGGAGTAAGACGAATGAACCGTGCCGAAGTGGCGGAATTGGTAGACGCGCACGTTTGAGGGGCGTGTGGCGCAAGCCATGCCGGTTCAAATCCGGCCTTCGGCACCATTTACCTTGAGCGGGGGGGCACTTCGGCCCCCCCTGATTTTTCCACCAGGGAACGTCTCTCGCGCCTCGCGCCCTCCGGCGCTTTCCCACCACCCCCAGAGCCCGGCGCGGGCCTCCGACCGCGGGCTTGCCCGGGTTCCAATCGCTACCTCCGTGTGATCCAGGTCAACGTTTCAGCCGGTGGTCGGTTGGTAGAATCAACATCGGATGGCGCAGCCGGGGACCGTTCGTTCGTCTGGTAGACTGGCAAAAGTCAGGAGGGTTTGATGAAGAAAGTGCTCATGACCTTGTGCTTCGCCATGGTGGCCGCGGCGGCGTTCGCGGTGGTCCCGGCGACGGACCAATATGTGCCGGCGGTCGCGCACAGCGACGGGTTCGGCGGCGCCAAGTGGCGCGCCGACCTCTGGATCTACAACCCGTCTGCGACCCAGACGGCGAACGTGACCGTCTTTCTGCTCCTTCGCCAAGCAAACCCCAACCCGGCGTCCCAGCCCGTCACCGTCCAGCCCGGTGACACCCTGTATTTCAAGGACGTGATCGGCGCCGGCCTCTTCAACCAGAGCAGCGCCGCCGGCGGACTGCATATCCTCTCGGACATCCCGGTTTTGGTGACGGCCGAGAGCTACAACGCCAACGTGACGACTTCGAAGGGCACAGGAACATCGGGCGGCTTCTTCGGCGGGGTCCCGGCCAGCCTCGGAGTCGGCGCCGGCGAGACGACGAGCGTCATCGGCCTCGACCAGGATGCCTCGGCCGACACCGGACAGTTCCGCTCGAACCTCGCCCTGGTCGAGACCACGGGCGGCAGCAACACCGTCGACTTCGTCCTCGACCGCTACGACTCCAATGGAAATCTGGTCGGAAGCTGGGCGTGCGACGGCAGCAACAGCGCCTGCGCGCCGCTCGGCCCCTGGGAGGTCCGCCAGTTCGACCTCGTCCTCCAGAACTTCTTGCCCCCGACGGGCAGCAACCAGCGCATCCGCATCCGCGTGACCGGCGGCAACGGCGCCCTCATCGCCGCGGGTTCCCGCATCGACAACACGACCGGCGACCCCTCCACGATCGACATGTGGGCGTTCCAGCGGTCGGGCAGATTCGAGGGGGTCGTGCTCGACGTCGCCACCGGCGCCAAGGTCGACGGCGGTCTCCAGCTCGTCATCGGCGGCGGCGCCCTGACCAACTTCCAGGGCGTGGCCGGAATCCCATGCGGGAGCGATAGCTTCACGCTGGACTTCTCGCCCAACGCCGGGGTCAACGTCCCGATCGCCGCTGACGGGACGATCACCACCTCGGTCAGCATCGACTACACCGACGGTGTCAGCACCTTGTTCACGACCAACTGGACGCTCTACGGGGCCCGCGCCGCCGACGGGACCTGGAGCGGCACGCTCAAGAGCGACACCACCGGAGGTGTGACCGCTGGCGGGTACGACTACAGCACCTGCAACGCCCTCGGCATCACCCGCCAGTGGCGCGCCGCCTGGACCGGCGGCAACTCGTAAGGCGGGACGCACGGAGCCCGGTCGTCCGGGCCCGCAGGAGACGAGCTTGACGCGCCCGCCGGCCGAACCTGCCGGCGGGCGCCGTTGCATCGGGGCGGACCGCCGCTCCGGACGGGAGGCAGCGTGAAGACCTTCGCCCTGGCGCTCTGCGCTCTGATGACGGCCGCGACCGGCATGGCGGTGATGCCCGGCACCGATCTGTACGTCCCGGCGGTCGCGCACAGCGACGGGTTCGGCGGCGCCAAGTGGCGCGCCGACCTCTGGATCTACAACCCGTCCGCGACCCAGGCGGCGAACGTGACCGTCTTTCTGCTCCTTCGCCAAGCAAACCCCAACCCGGCGTCCCAGCCCGTCACCGTCCAGCCCGGCGACACCCTGTATTTCAAGGACGTGATCGGCGCCGGCCTCTTCAACCAGAGCAGCGCCGCCGGCGGACTGCATATCCTCTCGGACATCCCGGTCCTGGTGACGGCCGAGAGCTACGACGCCAACGTGACGACCTCGAAGGGTACCGGGACATCCGGCGGCTTCTTCGGCGGGATTCCAGCTAGCTTTGGGGTCGGCCCCGGCGACTCCACCGACATCATCGGCCTCGACCAGGATGCCTCGGCCGACACCGGCAATTGGCGCTCCAACCTCGCCCTCGTCGAGACCACCGGCAACCCGGTCAACTTCGCGCTTGATCGCTACGACTCGGATGGGACCTTTCTTGGCAGTTGGGCCTGCGACGGCACCAACGCCAATTGCGCGCCGCTCGGACCGCGGGAGGTCCGCCAGTTCGACCTCGTCCTCCAGAACTTCTCGCCCCCGTTCGGCGGCAACCAGCGCATCCACGTCCGCGTGACCGGCGGCGGCGGCGCCCTCATCGCCGCCGGCTCCCGCATCGACAACATCACCGGCGACCCCTCCACGATCGACATGTCCGGCAGCGGCCGCGCCGGCACCTACCTGTGCAAGCTCGAGCGGACCGACTATGAGAGCCCGCTCACCCTGACCGTGGACCAGGGCGCGGTGACGGCACTGGATGCCACGATCCTCTTCACGAATGTGGATGTGCTTTCGTGCGGTGGCCAGGTGTTGCGGCTCAACGGGCCCTTGACGACACCGATGCCCTACGACGACGACGGCAATTTCAGCTTCGTCGTCGGCGACTCCGGCCTCGGCGTGTCGCTGCAGGTCAACGGCACGATCACGGTGACCGGCGCGATCTCCGGCAACGCCACCGTCACCCTCACCGGCGTACCGGGGTGCAGCGGGAGCAAGAGCTGGCCGCTGGTCGGGGCGCGTTTGCCGTAGCACTCGAACCGGAACTCGATCGCCGGGAGCGGCCGGGCAGCCCCAGGCCTCATACCAATTCACCGTCTGTCGTGGATGGCAATGAAAACGTTACGTTTGAGCGAAAAATCGCGTCAGTGCTGCGGGACCGCGTCGGCGAGCAGGAACTCGAGCACGTTGGCCGCCGAGTAGTTCTCACCCCAGCGCTGCACCAGCTCGCGGAGCTGGTTGAAGCACGCGCCGACGGTCACCAGCGGCTTCTCGAGGTCGCCGCCCGTCAGCGTGCGACCGACGCCGACGTTGGCGAGGAGGGCGTTGCACAGGCACTTCCGGCCCTCGCTCTCGGCGGGGTCGCCCCCTTTGGCGCGCCAGGCCGTCTCGGGCTCGGCCGGACAGCGGTAGCCGATCTGACCGTCCTCGCGCTTGTAGATGTGGCGGAGGAACCCGAGGTTGCAGGCCCGCGGCCGCCTGAGGTACTCGGTCAGCTCGGAGAGCGTGCCTTCGAGGTTGAGGACCTTGAACGGGAACCCCGTCGGCGAGGCGAGCGCGTCGGTGACGACCCGGCCGATCCCCTCGACGGCCTTGCGCAGCGCCGCGAGCTTGATCGACAGCACGAGACCCGATTCCCGGCAGAACGCGAACGCGGTCCCGACCTGGATGCCGGCCGCCCCGCGCTCGAGCGCATCGCGCAACCGGCCGGCGTTGCCGAACCCTCCGGCCAGGTAGAACGGCAGCCCGAGGTCGGCGATCTTCCCAAGGTCGACCTCGTCCCTGGGGCCGTACACCGGCTCCTGACCGGGTTCGAGCGCCGCTCCGCCGCGCGGGGGCGCGTTGTGGCCGCCCGCCACCGGACCCTCGACGATGAGCCCGTCGATCCTCCCGGAGGCCTTCCTCGTCATCGTGGTCGCGAGGACGTTGGAGGCGACGATGGGAAAGAAGGCGGGGCGTCGCAGCTCCCGCGGCGCGCCCGTCAGGATGCGAGCGGGCGACAGGTGGGCGCGGAAGTCGTCCAGCGGGCCGGCGCCCTCGACGACGAGCGCCATCGTGACGTCCTCGCCGCGACTCAGCCGATCGAGGATGGCGGGGACCTCGCGCGGGATCCCCGCCCCCATGATCACGAGGTCGACGCCGGCCAGCATCGCGCCGTAGAGGCTCGCCAGCACCGGGATCTGGATCTTGGTCAGCAGGTTGATGCCGACCGGCCGGTCATGCCCCGCCTTGGCGAGGAACACCTCGACGAAGGTCGCGGCGATGGTCTCCTGGACGAGCTCGGCCGGATCGTCGATGCGGTGCTGCTTGGGAAACCTCGCGCGCTCGCCGGCGGCGCGCGGCGCTCCGAAGTACGTGGCGACGATACGGTCCGCGACCCGCTGATCGGGGAACGCCGCGAGGGCGCGGCGCACATGAGCGCCCTCGTCGCCCGCGCGCAGGCGTCCCGCCATGATCGCCTCGATCCCCGTACCCGACACGATCCCCAGTTGGCCGCCCTGGGACACCGCCGTGGCCAGCACCCAGTTGGAGACACCTGCGCCCATGCCTCCCTGGATGATCAATGGTCCCTGCACTCTGCACCTCCGTACGACCCGGCGTGCGCCCGCGGGGCGAATAGTCACGGGGCCGGATCGGCCTGACGGCGCGCGCAACGTGGCAGCGAGTGCGCGCCGCACGTGCGTCAGGACGGCCCCTCCCCCCGGCAGGCCGCCAGTCGGGCGGTCGTCCGCGGGCGTGCCAAGCCCACTGCACCCATCACCATCGTCCGTGGCACGTCCGCGGCAACTCGGAGCGCTCGGCCGGTCGCAACGCCGACCCCGGCGGCCACCTAGGCCGGCAGGGACGCGCGCAGGGATGCGGCCTTGAACTCCCGCGGGCGATTGTAGCAGGGGGCGCGAATCGGAGCCCGGCGGCCCCTTCGACCCGGGCACGCGCGCGGGGTGTCGAACACCCGGCGGTTTACGACAGGGGCGGCCCGGTCGGGCCGCCCCTGGGACCTTGAGCCGCGCAGGCGACGCTCAGCTCGCGACCTCGATGACCTTGGTGCCGGCGAACTTGTCCCCCCAGCGCCGGCCCTCGGCGTCGGTGAGCACCAGGATCGCCTCCATGAGGTTGATCAGCCCGCCGATCATGAAAATCGGGATCGAGACCAGGTGCCCGGCCACCGGCACGATCCAGAGGAAGTAGCCGATCGCGTAGATGGCGAGCGGGAAGTTGCGCTTCATCGAGGTGTTCTGGTCCATCGGCTGGCCATCCAGACGCACCGGCCGCAGCTTCATGACCTTCTTGCCGATCGAGCGCTTGTCGGCGAAGTCGAGATCGAGGCCGTCGCGCATCAGCCAGTAGCCGCCGACCAGAACGCCTGCGATCGGCCCGCCGATGAACGGGATGAAGCCGACGATCATCCCGGCGATGCCGACGATGATACCGTCGATGAGCACACCGATGAACCTCTTGGCTAGATCGGCCTTGCCCGCGCTCGGGGCGGGCGCGGGCGCGGAGGGAACCGCACTGGGTGGTACCGCCATCGTCGTTCTCCTTTTCTCCGCCACGGCGGAAGGTTCTCAATTTCTTTATCTAAAGCGTAGCGGAGACCGGCAGATATTTCAAGCCGGCCGCGCGGCCCCGGCTTAGCAGCCGAGGAGCCGCCGGTAGAGCGCTTCGTAGCGGTCCACCACCTTGGCCGTGCTGAAGTTGTCCGCAGCTTGTGCGCGCGCGAGCAGCCGCTGCCGCGCCAGTTCACCCGGGTCCGAGAGCAAGCCCAGCACGCACGCCGCCATCGCCGCCGTGTCCCCGACCGGGAAGGTGTAGCCGCCGTTGCCGTTCTCGACGACCTCGGGAATGCCGCCGGCGTCGGAGGCGACGACCGGCACCCCGCACGCCATCGCCTCGAGCGCGGCGAGGCCGAACGACTCCTCGGACGACGGCAGCAGGAAGACGTCCCCGGCCCCCATCACCCCCTCGACCGGGGAGACGTTGCCGAGGAACTCGACCCGGTGCGCGATCCCGGCGTCGCGGACGAAGCGCTCCGCCACCGGCCGCTCCGGGCCGTCCCCCACCATCGCGAGGTGCGCCGGGAGGCGCTCGTTCACCCGGCGGAAGATCTCGAGCACGTCGAGGATGCGCTTGACCGGCCGGAAGTTGGAAGCGTGCACCAACAGGGGCGCGCCATCAGGCGAGAGGCGGCGCCGGTGCGCGGCGGCGAAGTCGGCGTCGCAGCGTGCGGGGTCGACGAAGTTCGGGATCACCTCGACCTCGCGGGTGACGCCGAGCAGCTCGTGCGTCTCCTGGGCCAGGGAGCGCGAGACGGCGGTCACCGCGTCGGCGCGCTCGATGCCGAGACGGACGATCGGCAGGAACGAGGGGTCGGCGCCGACGACCGTGATGTCGGTGCCGTGCAGGGTGACGATCAGCTTCGGACCGCCGCCCAGGATCTCGCGCGCCAGGTACGCCGAGATCGCGTGCGGGATCGCGTAATGCACGTGCAGGAGTTCGATCCCATGGGTGCGCACGGCGTCCGCCATCTGCGAGGCGAGCGCGAGCGAATACGGCGGGTAGGAGAACAGGGGGTAGTTCGGGATCGTCACCTCGTGGAACGTCACGCCGGGCGGTACGCGCCCCAGCCGGTAGGGGAGCGCGTAGCAGATGAAGTGCACCTCGTGGCCGCGGCGCGCGATCTCGAGGCCGAGCTCGGTGGCGACGGTGCCGGAGCCGCCCACCGTCGGGTAGCAGGTCACGCCGATCCTCATTGCCCCCTCCCTCCCCGCCCGGGGCTCGGGGTTCGGGGGTCGGGGCTCGTCCCCCACCCACCAAGCAGCCAGGCGAGTTCGTCCGCCGCGAGCGCGCCGGGAGCGGCGAACCCCTCGCCGAACTCGGTCCCGATGAGGTTGCCGCAGGCCCGGTCCCGCCCCTCGATCGCGGCCAGGAAGTGCCCGGAGGCGAGGTGCGTCGCGGTCCCCGCGCCGGGGTCGAACTGCGAGGCGTGCGCCGCCAGCGCCGCGCGCTTGGCGGCGTACGCCGCGGTCACGTCCACGACCAGCGCGGGCGTCAGGAGTTGGCGCGGGCCAGGGTAGGCGAGCAGCAGGTTTGGACGCCACGGTGCGCCGCGCTCCGGGCGATACTTTCCGACCCCGGCGAGGAAGACACCGCGCTGGAGGAGGGCGGCGGCGGCGGCATGGTCGGGATGAGGGTCGCGGTCATCGGGCACGAGCACGACGCGGGGGACCGCCGCGCGCAACGCCCCCACCACCGCCGCCAGCTGCCCGTCGTCCTCGCCCTGCAGCCCGCCGTCGGGCAACGAGAGGCAGTCCCTCCAAGCTGCGCCCAACGCCGCGGCCGCGGCGCGTGCCTCTCTCGCCCGCGTTTCCACGTCGCCGCGGGTGCCCATCTCCCCGGCGGTGAGGTCGAGGATCCCGACGCGGCGGCCGGCGCGCGCGAGGCGCGCCACCGTCGCGCCGCACCCGAGCTCGACATCGTCCGGGTGGGCGCCGACCGCGAGCACGTCGCACGGTCCTACCATTTGCCGCCCTCGTCCCAGTACAGCAGGTGCATGCCGGGGTCGCCCGGGTCTACGGCCGCAACCAGCTGGCGCGGCCACTCGAGGCCGAGTCGGAGCAGCGGCGCCAACACCGACAGGCGGCGCTCCTGCGGCTGGCCGTCAGGGCGCACGAACGCGCGCAAACGGCGCCAGCGCCCCACCGCGACCTCGGCGTCGCGGGTCGCCGCGCTCTCGATCCGGCCGTCGAGCCAGGCCAGCGCCGCGTCGAGCTTCTTCGCCGTCGCCTCGACGTCCCCCCCGAGCCCCGGGAGTTCCTCGCGGGCGCTCGCCGCGAGCGTCCCGACCCGCTCGTCGACGATGCCGCGCAGGCGGCCGAGCCGGCGCCGCGTCACCCGGCCCGGGAGTGCCGCCGGCGGCGGCAGCGACCGCAGCAGGTGCTCCGGGCCGACCTTGAGCTGCCGGGCGAGGCGCCGCTCGGCCGCCGTCACGACGGTCACGTGCGGCCGCAGCCGCCACTCGGGGCGGCCAATCGCCGCCACGACGCGCACGTCCTCGGTCTGGAGGTGGTAGGCGAGTTCCGCCCCGCCCAGGAACGACACGGCCGTACCGAGCGCGGCGTCCGCGACCAGCGGCCGCAGCCAGGCGTTGGGGAGGAAGCGCTCGGGGTGCGCCGCGTGCTCGGCGAGGACCTTGGCCGGGCACGCCCTCTGGCTCGTAGGCACCGGCTCCCGCCGGTCGCCCGCCCGGCGGAACACCGGCAGTTTGTGCGGGGAAATCCGCAGCGGCAGCGCCCAGCCACGCTCGCGCATGCGCTCGCCTCCCGCTTCGAGCGCGTCCCAGCAGCGGGGGAGGTTCTCGAGGACGCGGGCGGTGACGGGTGCCCCGGCGCGCGCGAGTTCGGGCTCGAGGGCATCGACGAGCACGACGCCGCAGCCGGCGAGCAGGCGCGCGAAAAAACGGGCGGTCGCCTCGCCGAGACGAGTCCCTGGGGCGTAGCACGCCGACGCGAGGTCGAGCGCCGCGCGGGCGTTCTCACCGGGCAGCTGCGGCCGCAGCGCCTCGAGGTACGCCGCCGAAGCGCCGGAGAGCGGCGCCGCGCCGCCGAGCATCCCGCCGCGCGCCCACTCCGGCTCGCGCAGCTCCGCCAACTCCTCGCCGACCGCGACCCGCCCCCAACCCATCTCCGGCAGGTCGTCATCGGCGGTCGCGAGCCAGAGGAAGCCGACGGCGTCGCGCCCCGCCGCGCGGCGTCTGGCGACCTCGGCCACCACCGCCGCCGCCTTGACGAGGGTGAGGAGCGGGCCGCCGAACAGGCCCGGCTGTTGGCCGGTGACGACCGCGTCGGCGCCGGCGAGCCAGCGCGCGAGCTCGTCGTCCGCCGGGTTGCCCCACCTCCGGTTGGCGTCCGCGAGGGCGCCGGCGAGCGCACGCGAGCGCCCGGCGTCGGGCCGGAGCGGAGGGGCCGCGGCCGCATCGGCGGCGAACGCCGCGGCGGCGGGATGCACGGGCTCCCAGACCTCCAAGGGCACGCGCCCGCCGTTCGGTTGAGTCGCCATCTCGGAGAGCTTACCTCGCCCCCCGCTCGCGCGCCAGTGCGCGGGCGCCGGCCCAGGCGACGGCGCGGCGGACGGCGACGGTCGAGCCGGCGGTCGTCGATGGGTTCCCCATCCGTCAGTGTATGATCAAACTCAAGAGCGGACGCTCACAGGTGGAGAAGGAGGATGCCATGCATCGAATCGCGTGTTTGGTTCTCGCGGGTCTCGTGCTCGGAACCGTCGCTGACGCCGGCCAGATCGAGGGCGTGACCTTCCCCGACCAGGTGACGGTGGGATCGGCGACACTCACCCTCAACGGCATGGGCGTGCGCGTCAAGAAGATCGCCTTCATTGGGATCAACATCTACGCGGCGGCGCTCTACCTCCCCGCCAAGGAGGCCGACCCCGCCAAGGTCTTGGCCGCCGACGAACCCAAGCAGCTCGTCATGCACTTCCTCTACAAGGAGGTGGGCCGGGACAAGCTCCTGGAAGCATGGGACGAGGGGTTCAAGAAGAACGCCGGTGCGGCGCTCGCCGCGCTCAAGGAGCCGATCGCCACGTTCGACGGTTATTGGTCCGACATGAAGAAGGGCGACGTGGCCGTGCTGACCTACCTCCCCGGCCAGGGCACCAAGGTGGAGATCAAGGGCAAGGAGATGGGCGTCATCGCGGGGAAGGAGTTCGCCGAGGCCCTCTTCGCCATCTGGCTCGGCCCGAAGCCGCCCAACGAGAACCTGAAGAAGGGGCTTCTCGGGCGGTGATTGGTATCAGGCCAGGGCGCGGCGCACGGCGCCCAGTAGTCCGGAGATCGTAAACGGCTTCTGCAGGAACGCCACCCCGTCCTCGACGATGCCGCGATGGGCGATGACGTCGGCCGTGTAGCCCGACATGTAGAGGACCTTCAGCTCCGGCCTCGACGCGCGGATCCGTTCGTACAGCTCCTTTCCGTTCATGAGGGGCATCACGACGTCGGTGAGCAGGAGGTGGACCGGCTCGCGGTGCTGCTCGGCGAGCAGGAGCGCGTCGCCGGGGGCGGCGGCGGCGAGCACGCGGTACCCGTGCGACGCGAGGATCCGCTCCGCCAGACGCAGGATCGCCTCCTCGTCCTCGGCGATCAGCACCGTCTCGCTGCCGCGTGGTCCCAGCGCTTCCCGGACGGGCGGCGCGGGCTGCGCCTCGCCCGTCCACCGCGGCAGGTAGATCTTGAACGTGGTCCCCTTGCCGGGTTCGCTGTCAACGTTGATCAGGCCGCCGTTCTGCTTGACGATGCCGTAGACGGTGGCGAGCCCCAGGCCCGTGCCCAGCTTGCCCTTGGTGGTGAAGAAGGGATCGAAGACCTGGCCCACCGTGTCGGCGTTCATGCCGTGGCCCGTGTCGCTGAACGCGAGCAGGACGTAGTCGCCGGGCGCAGCGTACGAGTGCGTGTCGCGATAACCCTCGCCAAGGGTGGCGTTGGCCGTCTCCATCACGACCCGGCCCGGCCCGTCCATGGCGTCGCGGGCGTTGACGGCCAGGTTGGCCAGGATCTGGTCCACCTGGACGGGGTCGATCTTGACCGGCCACAGGTTCTCACCCGGCTTGAACGTGAAGTCGATGTCCTCGCCGATGAGGCGCACGAGCATCTTGCCCATCTCCGACACCGCGAGGTTGAGATCCAGCACGCGGGGCGTGACCAGCTGCTTGCGAGCGAACGCCAGGAGCTGGCGCGTCAGATCGGCGGAGCGGCCCGCCGCCTTGAGGATCTCCTCCAGGTCGCGCCGTAGCGGATCGCCCCCCCCGAGCTTTCCGAGCGCCAGCTCGGCATAGATCGTGATGATGTTGAGCATGTTGTTGAAGTCGTGGGCGACGCCCCCCGCCAGCCGCCCGATCGACTCCAGCTTCTGCGCCTGGCGCAGGTGCTCTTCCAGCTTGTCCTTCTCCTCCTCGGTGCGCCTGTGCTCGGTGATGTCACGAACGAGACCGCGAAAACCCGTGGGGCGGTTCGAGAGGTCTCTCATCAACGAGACGGAAGCCTCGATGATTCGTTTGCTTCCGTCCTTCCTTATGATCTCCCAATCAAATCCCCTGGCAGGCTCCCCAGTTTGGTAGACAGCATTGAACGTCCGGTACAACTTCTTCGCACTTTCCGCATCCGTGTACGTCCGGTCGTTCATCCCCATCAACTGCTCTCTCGGATACCCGAGGAGCCGGCAAAGGGAATCGTTGAAAAAGGTCAAATTGCCCGCGGTGTCCGCTTCGTAATAGCTTTCCTCCATGTTCGCGAGGATCGCCCGGTACTTTTCCTCACTCGCCCTGAGGGCCCGCTTCGCCAGCACTTGCTCGGTCACATCGCGAGCCATGCCGCGCACCACCGGCGCCTCGACATCCTCGGTGCGCAGGGTGTTGCGGTACTCCCAATAGCGAATGGCTCCGGCTCGGGTCACGAGTTTCATCGTGCCCGCCGCGACCCCGTCCCTCGCAATGGTTGCAACGTAGGCGTCGAACTCATGCCGCCCGTCGGGAGGCAGCAAGTCCCGTAGACTGCGCCCCACGAGGTCCCCGGTCGCGAACCCGAGAGCTTGCTCAACCGTGGCGTTGACCGACAACAAGACCCCCTTCAGATCGTGGGTGCAAATGAGGTCGCGCGCGTTTTCCACCAGGTCGCGGTAGCGCTCCTCGCTCTCCTTGAGTGCCTGCTCCGCCAGCTTGCGCTCGGTGATGTCCACGTAGAGGGCCGCCACGTGGGTGGGCCGGTCCCCCTCGGCGTGCAGGGGAAAGCGGTTGACGAGCCACCAGCGCGAGCCGGAGGCGTGGTGCAGCTCGATCTCCACGGCCTGGGACTCGCCGCTTTCGGCAAGGCGGCGGTCGTCCGCGATCAGCCGCTCGGCGTCCTCGCGCGGGAAGCAGTCGAAGGGGCTCTTGCCGAGGTAGTCCTCCCGGCGCAGGCCCATGGCGCGCTCCCACGCCTCGTTCATATAGGCGTAACGGCCATCCATGTCGCGGATCACGGCGACCGCGGGCAAGTGGCGCATGAACAGGGCGAAGCGCCGCTCGCTCGCCTCGAGGGCGTTCCTGGCCTGGCGCTCGTTTGTCTGGTAGAGGTAGCCCACGCCCAAGCCCGCGAGGAACACGAGCCCGAGGGCCACTGTGAGATCCTCGAACGTTCCCCGGCGGACCGATCCCTGCGCGTAGCGAAGAATCAGCACGCCGCCCAGTACGACGAGGATCGATACCACGGCGAAGAGAACCTTCGCCCGCGTCCGCGTCAGCCGATCACCGGCCGTGGCCATCCCGGGCAGGGTACCCCTCGCGTGCGGACGGCGCCAGACCGGACCGCCGGTGGGCGGGCGCGCCGGCGGTCAGTACATCTCGGAGAAGAACGAGGCGAACACCTCGCGCACGCGTTCCCACACGCCGCGCTTGGCCCACGCCAGCTTGGTGAGCGCCTTCGAGCGCGCGATGTCCTTCTCGACGACGGCGGCGACGACGGCGGCAAAGCGTGTGTCGTAGACGACCACGTTGGCCTCGGCGTTCTTCCGCATCGAGCGGGCGTCGAAGTTGATCGAGCCGACGGTCGTCCAGATCCCGTCGACCACCATCGCCTTGGTGTGCAGCATCGTCGGCTGGTACTCGTAGATCGCGACACCAGCGTCGAGCAGCTCGCCGTAGTGGTACTGCGACGCCCGCCGGATCGCCGGGATGTCCATTGTCGGCCCCGGCTCCACGATGCGCACGTCGACCCCGCGGCGCGCGGCACGGACCAGCGCGCGGCGGATCTGGGAATCCGGCACGAAGTAGGCGTTCTCGATCCAGACGGTGCGGCGCGCCGCCTGGATCGCCATGTACATCATCAGCTTCGACATCGAGCTCTGGTCGGTGCGCGAGCTGGAGATGACCTGGACCAGGACGTCGCCCGCCGGCTTGATGACGGGAAACTGGGCATCGCCGTTGAGGACCTCGCCCGTGGTGTGGACCCAGTCCTCCATGAACACGCGCTGCATCTGGCGGACGGCGGGGCCCTCCACCCGCACGGCGAGGTCGCGCCACTCGTGCTCGTTGCGCGCGTCGCCGCGCCAGCGGTCGTCGAAGCCGAAGCCGCCGCAGTACCCGATGCGGCCGTCGATCGTCACGATCTTGCGGTGCGTACGGTGGCCGATGTGGGCCAGCGAGTAGATGCGAATCGGCTTGTAGACGTGAAAGTTGACGCCGGCCGCCCGCATCTCGCCGGCGAGGCCGCCGAGGCGGTCGCCGAGACCGTCCACCAGCACGCGGACGCCAATCCCGGCGTGGGCCCGCTCGCAGAGCGCGGCCACAATCCGGCGGCCGATCTCGCCATCGCTGAAAATGTAGACTTCGACGTTGATGCTCGCTCGCGCGCCGGCGATCGCCTGCAACAGGTCGGGAAAGAGGCCGTCGCCGTTCTCCAGGAGTTTGACCGCGTTGCCGCCCACCATCCCGTTCCTGAGCCCCGCCAGCGAGCGGAGGAACTCGGGGCTGGCGACGCCGTAGCTCGGGTCGTAGGCGTAGTCCGTCCGGGTGCCGCTGCTGATGCACCCTGCCAGCGTCGCCAGTGACAGCAAACCGGCCGCGAGCCGGAGCACCGGCGCGGGGCGAGCCGGGGCGGGCCGGTCAAGCTGGGTTGAGAGATGCGGCACGGCTCAACCGCGCGAGGCGACGGCGATGCGGGTGACGGCGACCTCGAGCCGGGCGAGTTGGCGGTCGAGTTTCTTGCCGCCTGCGGTCCTGAGTGCGGCCTCGGCCGCCGCCTTGTCGGCCGTCGCCGCTTCGAGGTCGATCTCCGCCGGCAGCTCCGCGACGTCGGCGAGCACCGTCACGACGTCGGCCGCCACCTCGGCGAACCCGTTCTGCACCGCCATGACGTATTCGCGCCCGCCGGAGCGGTACGCGAGCTCGCCGATCCTCATCGTGGTCAGCAGCGCCGTGTGGCCCGGGAGGATGCCGAGCTCGCCGAGCGCGCCGGGGAACGTCACCGAATCGGCGTCGGCCTCGACCACGACCCTCGTCGGGGTGATCACCCGCAGGCGCAGCCGGCCCTCGCTCACGTTGCGCCCTCGCCCTTGAGCTTCTCGCCCTTCTCGATCGCCTCGTCGATGGTGCCGACCATGTAGAACGCCTGCTCGGGCAGCTCGTCGAGCTCGCCCTCGGCGATCATGCGGAAGCCGCGGATCGTCTCCGCGATCTGCACGTACCGTCCCTTGAGGCCGGTGAACTGCTCCGCGACGTGGAACGGCTGCGACAGGAAGCGCTCGATCCGGCGCGCCCGCGCCACGACGAGCTTGTCGTCCTCGGACAGCTCGTCGATCCCGAGGATCGCGATGATGTCCTGGAGGTCCTTGTACTTCTGCAGGATCTTCTGGATGCTGCGGGCGACCGCGTAGTGCTCCTCGCCGACGATCTTGGGGTCGAGGATGCGCGACGTGGAGGCGAGCGGGTCCACCGCAGGGTAGATGCCCTTGTCCACGATCTGGCGCGAGAGCACTGAGGTGGCGTCGAGGTGGGCGAACGCGGTCGCCGGCGCCGGGTCGGTGAGGTCGTCGGCGGGCACGTAGATCGCCTGCACCGAAGTGATCGAGCCGCGCTTGGTCGAGGTGATGCGCTCCTGCAGTTCGCCCATCTCGGTGGCGAGGTTGGGCTGGTAGCCGACCGCCGAGGGCATGCGGCCGAGCAGCGCCGACACCTCGGAGCCCGCCTGGGTGAAGCGGAAGATGTTGTCGATGAACAGCAGCACGTCCTGCTCCTCGACGTCGCGGAAGTACTCCGCCACGGTGAGGCCGGACAGCGCCACGCGCAGGCGCGCCCCCGGCGGCTCCGTCATCTGGCCGTAGATCAGCGCCGCCTTCGACTTGGTCCAGTCGTTGGGGTCGATCACCCCCGACTCCTGCATCTCGAGCCAGAGGTCGTTGCCTTCGCGGGTGCGCTCGCCCACGCCGGAGAACACCGAGAAGCCGCCGTGCTGCATGGCGACGTTGTTGATCAGCTCCTGGATGATGACGGTCTTGCCGACGCCGGCGCCGCCGAACAGGCCGGTCTTGCCGCCCCTGGTGTAGGGCTCGAGGAGGTCCACGACCTTGATCCCGGTCTCGAACATCTCGACCCGGGTCGACTGGTCCTCGAACGACGGCGGCTCACGGTGGATCGGCCAGCGCTCCTTGGTCTCGCACGGGCCCTTCTCGTCGACCGGGCGGCCGATCACCGAGAGCACGCGCCCGAGCGTCTCGCGCCCGACCGGCACCGTGATCGGGCCGCCGGTGTCGAGCGCCTTCATCCCGCGCACCATACCGTCGGTGGCTTCCATCGCGATGCAGCGCACCCGGTTCTCGCCCAGGTGCTGCGCCACCTCGAGGACGACGTCGAGCTTGCCCATCTCGCTGCTGTCGTGCACCTCGACGGCGTTGTGGATCGTCGGCAGGTGGCCCTCCGGGAACTCCACGTCCACGGCCGGCCCGATGATCTGAACGACGTGCCCTTCGACCCCTTGCGGACTTGCTGCCATGTCGTGCCCTACCTCTCGGCCAGCGCCTGGGCGCCGGATACGATCTCGATGAGTTCCTTGGTGATCGAAGCCTGGCGCGCCCGGTTGTACGTCAGGGTGAGCCGGTCGATCATCTCCGCGGCGTTCTTCGACGCCGAGTCCATCGCCGTCATGCGCGACGCATGCTCCGCGGCCTGGGAGTCGAGGAGCGAGCGCAGCACTTGAAACTCCACGTACCGGGGGAGGATCGCCCCCACGAGCGCCTGCGGGCTCGGCTCGAGAAGAGGGGCCGCGCCGGCGCCCTCCGCGGGCCGCGTCCGCTCGACCGGGAGCAGGCGCTGGAGGGTCACCTCCTGCCGCATGATCGACCGGAAGCGGTTGTAGAGCAGGTAGACGGCATCGGTCTTGCCGCTCTCGAACCGCCCGGCGAGCAGGCGCGCCACCTCGTGCGCGCCCGCGGCAGTCACCCCTTTCATCAGCTCGGCGAAGACCGCCACGGCGGCAAGGCCGCGCCGGCGGAAGAAATCGATCCCCCGCCGGCCGACGAGCACGAGTTCCACCTTCTCCCAGCGGCCGCCCCAGAGCAGCGCGCCCGCCTCGCGCAGGATGTTGCTGTTGAACGCGCCGCACAGCCCCTTGTCGCCGGCGACCACGACGAGCGTCACGGACTTCTCGGGGCGTTCGACCAGCAGCGGGTGGCGGCCGGCGCCCGCCTGACCGGCCAGCGCGCGCAGCACCCCGTCGAGGGCGTCGGCGTACGGGCGCGCCTCGAGGACGGCCGCCTGCGAGCGCCGCAGCTTGGCGGCGTAGACCATCTTCATCGCCCGCGTGAGCTGCTGCGTCGAGCGGACCGAGCGGATGCGCCGCCGCAGGTCCTGCTGGCTAGGCAACCGCCGCCTCCGGGTGCTCGCGCACGAAGGCGTCGAGGGCGGCCTGGCAACCGGCCCTGAGGTCGGCCTCGGTGGCCCCGTCGAGCTTGCCGGTCGAGGTGATCGTCGCCAACGTGCCGGCGGCGTGGGTCTTGAGGTGCTCGTGCAGGTAGGCCTCGAACGGCAGGACCGCTTCGACCTTGAGCTTGTCGAGGAAACCCTGCGTGCCGGCGAACACCGACGCGACCTGGAGGTCGACCGGCATCGGCGCGTACTGCCCCTGTTTGAGGATCTCGACCAGGCGTTCGCCGCGCGCGAGCTGGCGCTGGGTCGCCTTGTCGAGGTCGGAGCCGAACTGGGCGAACGCCGCCAGCTCGCGGTACTGCGCGAGGTCGATGCGCAGCGTGCCCGCGACCTTCTTCATCGCCTTGATCTGGGCGTTGCCGCCCACGCGCGACACCGAGATGCCGACGTTGACGGCGGGGCGGACGCCGGAGAAAAAGAGGCCCGACTCGAGGAAGATCTGCCCGTCGGTGATCGAGATGACGTTGGTGGGGATGTACCCCGACACGTCGCCGGCCTGGGTCTCGATCACCGGGATCGCGGTGAGCGAGCCGCCGCCCAGGTCCTCGCGCATCTTCGCGGCGCGTTCCAGCAGGCGCGAGTGCAGGTAGAACACGTCGCCGGGGTACGCCTCGCGGCCCGGCGGCCGGCGCAGCAGCAGCGAGATCTCGCGGTAGGCCGCGGCGTGCTTGGAGAGGTCGTCGTAGAACACCACCGCGGCGCCGCCGTTGTACAGGTAGTACTCGCCCATCGCGCACCCGGCGTACGGCGCCAGGTACTGCAGCGGGGCGGGCTCCGAGGCGGTGGCGGCGACCACGATCGTGTGCTCCATCGCGCCGTAGTTCTCGAGGGTCTTGACGACCTGCGCGACGGTCGAGCGCTTCTGCCCGATCGCCACGTAGATGCAGATCATCCCGTTCCCCTTCTGGTTGATGATCGTGTCGGTGATGAGCGCGGTCTTGCCGGTCTGGCGGTCGGAGATGATGAGCTCGCGCTGCCCGCGCCCGATCGGGATCATCGAGTCGATCGCCTTGATCCCGGTCTGCATCGGCTCCTTCACCGGCTGCCGCCGCACCACGCCCGGGGCGAGGCGCTCCATCGGGTAGGTGTCGGACGCCGCGATCGGGCCCTTGCCGTCGATCGGCTGGCCGAGCGCGTTCACCACGCGCCCGACGAGCGCGGGGCCGACGGGGACCTGCAGGATGCGACCGGTGCGCCGCACCTCGTCGCCTTCGCGGATCAGGTCCGACTCGCCCATGAGCACGCAGCCGACGCCGTCCTCCTCGAGGTTGAGCGCGAGGCCGAAGACGTCGTGCGGGAACGCCACCATCTCGCCGGCCATCACCCGGTCGAGGCCGAACACGCGCGCGATCCCGTCGCCGACCGACACCACCGTTCCGACCTCGGCCATCTCGACGGAGGTGTCCAGCCCCTGGATCTGCCGCCGCAGGATGTCCGTGATCTCGTCCACCTTGATCTGCATGCCCATCCCCCTATCGCGCCGCCGCCGCGGCGAAACGGCGCACCTGCGCGGCCAGCGAACCGTCGAACACTTGGCTTCCCACCTGGACCACGAACCCGGCCAGGAGTTCGGGCCTGACCTTCGTGTCGAGCTCGACCCGCGACGAGAACAACCGTGCGAGCGCCTGCTGCAGCGCCTCGACCTGTTCGGGCAGCGGCGCCACCGGCAGCTCGGCGCGAGCGCGCACGATCCCCTCGGCGCGGTCCACCAGCTCGCGGAACATCTGCACGACCTCCGGCAGGAAGCGCAACCGTACGTGGGCCTCGAGTGCGATCAGCAGGCGGTGGGCCTCCGGCCGCAACGCCAACGCGCGGGCGATCGTGGCCACGATCTCGCGCTTGACGGCCGGCGCCACCGAGGGCACCTCGAAGACGCGCACGAGTCCGCTCTCGCGCTCGAACAGCTCCGCCACCGCCGCGAGCTGCCTCTGGATCTCGCGCAACGCCGGGACCCCTTCCCGCTGCGTCACCTCGTACAGCGCCACCGCGTACGGCCTCGCCACCCTCCGGCTCATCGCGCGCCTCCCGCCGCCTGTTCGTCGAGGCGCTCGAGCGTGGTCCGGAAGATCCGTTCGCGGTCCTCGGCGGTGAGTTCGCGCTGCAACAGCTCGATCGCGAGGTCGGCCGCCACCGAGGCCGCTTCGGCCGCAAGCTGGCGGCGCGCGTCGGCCACGCGCCGCGCGGCCTCCTGCTCGATCTGCCCCGTCAGGCGCGCCGCCTCGGCGTCGCCCTGCCGCACGAGCGCTTCGCGCTCCCGCTCGCCCTCGTTGTGGAGCCGCTCCTGCAGGGCCTTGATCTCACCGGAGAGCGCCGCCAGCCGCCCGTTCATCTCGGCCCGCAGCTCCTCGGCCTCGCGTTGCGCGCGCTTGGCTTCGGCCAGCTGGGTCGCGATTTGCTCGCCCCGCGACCGGAAGAACTTCGCCGCCGGGCGCGCCAGGAGGAAGAAGAGCAGGCCGAAGAAGAACGCGAAGTTGGCCACCTTCCAGAAGATCGTCGGGAGTCCGAGAAACCCTGCGCCGCCCTCTTCCGCCGCCCACGCCGGCAGCGCGACAAGGAAGATCGCAGCCGCCACCGCCAGGCGGCGCGTCACGCGAGCCTCCGGCCGGCCAGGTGGCTCGCCAGCTCGCGCGCCAGTTCCGTGCCGCGCTCCCGCAGGACGGTGCGGGCGGCGCGCGAGGCCTCGTCGAGCTCGACGCCGAGCTTGGCGAGACGCGCCTGGACCTGGGCGCGCGTCTCGTCGAGGCGCGCCCTCCGGGCCGCCTCGCCGGCCGAGCGGAGCGCCGCACGGTCCTTCTGCGCCTCGGCGGCGGCGCTCGCCACTTCGCGGTCGCACTGCGCCATCGCTTCGGTCAGCTCGGCGCGGGCGCGCTCGTGGCCGACTCGCGCGGCGTCGATGCGCCCCTCGCGCTCCGCGAGGAGCCGGCCAAGCGGCCGCACCAGCTGAGTCGACACCAGCAGGAAGACCAGCCAGAAGCAGGCCATGACGAGTAGCAGAGAGTAATTTGGCAGCGCCAGCACGCTGTCCTCCTCCGCCTTGCAACGAACGAGGAGGCAAGGAGCCTCCAACAGCGAGCGTTCAAGTTAGCAAAGCCTGGCACCGCGGTCAACGGGCCGGCCGCGACAACGCCGCGCCCGGGCCCGTCGTGGCGGCGACGGCTCAGCGCAGCGAGGTTTCGAGACCCACGATCAGGCGCCGGCCCGGGGCCGGGTAGCCGCGCACCTCCTCGTAGCGGCGGTCCGCCGCGTTCTCGACCCGCGCCCGCACGGCGAGGCCCGGCGCCAGCGGCACCGTCACGGCCAGGTCCGCGGTCACGAACCCCGCCTGCGGCACCCGGACGAACGTGATCGGATCGAGGTCGGTGCGCCTGCCGACCCATACCAGTGAGGCGGCGCCCTCGACGCCGGCGCCGACCGGCCCGGCCAGCATGACCGACCCCGACCACGCCGGCCGGCGCAGCAGCGGCGCGCCGTCGCCGTCGCGGGCGTCGAGCCAGGTGAGCGCGGTCGTGACGCGCCCGTGCGCCCCGATCATCGCGATCCACGACGCCTCGACCCCATCCTCCCTGGCGCGAGCCACGTTGACGTAGCGGAACGAGGCGTAGTCGAAGTCGATGAGGTCACGCTGGCGGTTGGAGAACGTCACCAGCTGCACGACGGACCGGCCGCCTGCGAGCGGTGCCGCCGCACCAACCTCCACCGAGCGCGAATGCTCCGGCGCCAGCGCCGGGTTCCCTGAGAACGGATAGTAGAGCTCACCGAGGCCGGGGGCGCGGAACGCCCGCCCGAACGAGACCCACCCCCGCACGGCCAGCCCCTGCCAGCTCACGCTCACCCGCGGCGACAGCTCGCTCCCCCACGGCGACGCGCTGTCCCAGCGCACGCCGGCGAGCACGGCGAGGCGAGAAGCCGGCGACCAGCTGTCCTGCACGAAGAGGGACCGCGTCGTCTGGCGTTGGCCGGCGAGGTTCACGCCAAAGCTCGAGCCGTCGGTGACGCGGTCAGCCCGCCACTCGCCGCCGGCCACGAGACGGTGGCCACCCCAGCGCTCGTGCAGCGCGACCCGTGCGCCGTCGGAGTCGGCGACCGTGTCGGAGCGCACGAAGCCGGAGGGGTCGTCGGGGTCCGAGTAGCGCTGGTCGCGCTCCACCCTCGATACCGTGACCTCGAGCTCGCCGCCGGCGCTCAGGCGCAGGTGGAGCGGGAGTGCGGCGACGGTCTCCGCCGCCGAGGTGGAACGGTGCGGGGTGGCGAGCGCGCCCGAGAACGGGATCTCGGTGAAGCTCGTGGTGCGGTGCACGAGCACGCCGAGGCGACTGCCGTCGTCGAGGTTCGCCGTCACGCTTACGAGCCCTGCCCGCGACGAGAAGTCGTCGTTGACGAGCGGGCCGCTCCCGTCCCGGCTCCCCCCGGCGACAACCGTTTCCCAGCGCCCGGCGACGGCGGTGGCCTGGAACTCGGCCCGCCGCCACCCGGAACCGCCCCCCTCGACCAGGGCCGACGCGCCGTCGCCGGTGGCGCGCGCCGGGACGAGCTGCACGACGCCGCCGATCGCATCGGCGCCGTAGAGCGCGGAGTACGGGCCGCGCACGACCTCGACCCGGTCGAGCCCGGCGGTGAGCGGCAGGCTCCAGTCGTAGCCGCCGAAGAACGGGGAGTTGAGGCGGACCCCGTCCCACATCACGAGCGTCTGCGTCGAGGCGGTACCGCGCGTGAACAGCGACGTGACGCCGCCCTCGCCCCCCGAGCGCAGCACGACCACACCCGGAACCCAGCGCAGCGCGCGGGACCCAGCGCAGCGCGTCCGCAACCGAGGTGATGCCGAGCGAGCGCAGCTCCGCCGCCGAGATCACCGTGCACGCGGCGGCGACGCCGTCGACCGGCTGCTCGTCGCCGGTGGCGGTCACCACGATCTGGTCCTGGAACGACGGGAGCTGCTGCGCCCCCGACACGCCGGACACGACGAGGAAAAGCGCGAGCAACCGGACCGTTCGATCGGCCATGGAACCCTCCCGTTCCCCTGCGGGGCGGCAGGTCTCCTGGCTCCCGGATCAACCGAGATTGCTCGCCTTCCCAGGCGCCGAGCCGCGAACGACCCGTGCGCCCAGTGGCATGTCTGAGCAACTCGTCCCCGGTTACAGTGGCGGGGGCCGCGCCGGATTCGCACCGGCTTCCCTCGACACCGCCCCGATGAACTTCGCCCGCCAACCTACCGCCGCAGCAGGCCAAACACAAGAGCCGCCACTGGGGATTGAAATCGGCACGTCCGTTGCTCTGGCCGTTTCCTTGTAGGCGCGGGCTTCAGCCCGCGGGGTGGGTAGGTGGCGAACGATCAGAACGAAAAACGACCGCAGGCTGAAGCCTGCGCCTACATAGACGGGATCGGGTGGGGGGATGTGTACGTCGCCACAGTGGGAG
>NCBR01000339.1 GCA_002279285.1 Acidobacteria bacterium 37-71-11 | reverse complement strand
ACAGCCCGCGGTCGCCGCGGCGCCGGCGCCGGCCGCAGCGACGCCCGTTTCGTCGCCGGGCGAGGCGGTCGCCGGTGTCCCCGCGGCTGCCGCGCGGGACGCGTCGGCGTCGGCCGTCGCCGCGCCGCCGCCCCCGTTCTGGGAGCCGCCGCACGAGCCGGTGCCTCGACCGGTCCCTCAGCCCGAAGCCCCGGAGATCGAGAGCTGCACCGTGGACACCTTGCAGGAGGACGGGCTCCTCCTGCACGGGCCCCGAGGCGGCTTGGAACTCCTGCCGTTCCGGGAGATCGAGAAGATCGCGGTGGCCGGGATCACGGCATCGCCGAAGCCGTACCTGGTTCTCGATCTCGTGCTGCAAGAGGGACTTGGCCAGCCCCGGCGGGTCGAACGGCTGCTGAGCACCGGACTCGACCCGCGCGGCCTCCTGGGGCGTCCGGAGCTCTCCGGGCTCGAAGCGTTCCGGCAGCTCGTGAAGACGATCGCCGACGGGGCGGGCGCCATGGTGTGGCCGGAGGCGGTGCTCGTTCCGGCCGCCCCCATCCCCATGTTCGCGAGCCTCGAGGCGTACGAAAAAGAGGCGCTCGCCCCCCTGTGTCGGGCGCCGTAACCGCGCCGTGAAGGCTTTCACAACTGAGGTCGAATCGGGGTATGATATGCGCGTCGTGAAAGTTTTCTCGCGGAATGGCCGGCAGCCTTCCGGGGGGGATGCTACGAGGCCGCAACTCCGAATCGAAGCCTCATTGACGCACGCGCCTGTGCCCCGGCGGGCCGCGTCGTCGGGACCGCCGGTCCTATGGGGCCGGAACACGCGGTGAAAGGGGAACGTATGGCGACACTCAAGGAGAGGCTGGGCGCGAAGATCGAAGAGCACCGCCCGCGGACGCAGAAGCTGCTCAAAGAGCACGGGGACGTCAAGCTCGGCGAGGTGACGATCGCGCAGGCGATCGGCGGCGCGCGCGGGGTCCGTTGCCTCGTGACCGACATCTCGTACCTCGACCCGCTCGAGGGGATTCGGTTCCGCGGCAAGACGATCCCCGAGACGTTCGCCGCCCTTCCCAAGGGCCCCGGCGACTACCCGGTCGTGGAGGCGTTCTGGTGGTTCCTCCTCACCGGCGAGGTGCCGACGGCCGCGGAAGTCGACGAGGTCGTGAAGGACTTCAAGGCCCGCCGCGCCGTGCCCGAGTACGTCGGCAATGTGCTGCGTGCGATGCCGCGCGACTCGCACCCGATGGTGATGTTTTCGACGGCGATCCTCGCGATGGAACGCGAGTCGGTCTACGTCAAGCGCTACAACGAGGGGATGAAGAAGGACGAGTACTGGGATCCGACCTACGAGGACGCCACCAACCTGCTTGCCAAGCTGCCTTCGATCGCGGCGATGATCTACCGCCTGAAGTACAAGGGCGACGCGCAGATCGCGCCGGACCCGAACCTCGACTTCGGCGGCAACTTCGCCCACCAGATGGGGATCCCGAAGCCGTACGACGACGTGGCGCGCATGTACTTCATCCTGCACTCCGACCACGAATCCGGCAACGTCTCGGCGCACACCACGCACCTCGTCGCCTCGGCGCTCTCGGACGCCTACTACGCGCTCTCCGCCGGGATCGACGGCCTCGCGGGCCCGCTCCACGGCCTCGCCAACCAGGAAGTGCTGGGCTGGATCATGAAGTTCAAGGAGAAGCTGGGCGGCCAGGAACCCAACGAGGAGAACGTCAAGGCGGCGTTGTGGGACACGCTCAAGGCCGGACAGGTCATCCCGGGGTACGGGCACGCGGTGCTGCGCAAGACCGACCCGCGCTACGTCGCCCAGATGGAGTTCTGCCAGAAGCACCTGCCGAACGACCCGCTGTTCAAGGTCGTCAACACGATCTACAAGGTGGCGCCGGGCGTGCTCACCGAGCACGGCAAGACCAAGAACCCGTGGCCGAACGTGGACGCGCAGTCGGGCGTGATCCAGTGGTACTACGGCCTCAAGGAGTGGGACTTCTACACGGTGCTGTTCGGCGTCGGGCGCGCGATCGGCGTGCTCGCCAACATCACCTGGGACCGCGGGCTCGGGTATCCGATCGAGCGCCCGAAGTCG
>NCBR01000338.1 GCA_002279285.1 Acidobacteria bacterium 37-71-11 | reverse complement strand
CCCGAACAGCGACGCCGCGTATGTCCAGAAGTTGTCCTTCCCGACCGAGGTCGTGTTGATCGAGCCCGACGGGTCGGCGATCGCCTGGTAGGTGACGGTCACGCCAGACGCGCTGGTCACCAGGTTGCCCGAGGCGTCCACGACCTGGGCCTGGATCGTATTGTAGGGAGGGAGGATGGCGAAGACGGAAAAGTCGGAGTCCATGCAGTGCATGCCGAGGTTGTTCCAGCCGGTGACCGTCCATCCGGTCGTGGCTGACCAGCCCGGCTGCGCTGCAACCATGCCCAAGGTTAAGATCAGTGCTGCGGTGAATACGGAATGCCTTCTCATCGCGCCTCCTTTGCCGGTTCACTTCGTCGTACAATGTGACCATATTGCCATTTTGTAATGCAGTGTGTGACCTTGGTCACCAGATGCGCCCCCCCGGGCCCAGGGGCACCGCCCCGAGCGTCAGAGTTGAGTGCGCTGGCCCACAAATTGGTCCGGGCGGCGCTCTCGTGCACGACCTGGAAGGTTGGCCTCAGTCGGTCGCCCGGGCGCGGGCGCGCTGGCGGAAGAACTCGATGACGGCGGGGAGCACCGACACGATGATGATGGCGAAGATCACGAGGGTGAAGTTGCGCTTGACGACGGGGATGTTGCCGAACCAGAAGCCGGCCATGACGAACCCGAGCACCCACGCCGCGCCGCCGATGACGTTGAAGGAGAGGAAGTGGCCGTACTTCATCTTGCCGATCCCGGCGACGAACGGCGCGAACGTGCGCACGATCGGGACGAAGCGGGCGATGACGATCGTCTTGCCCCCGTAGCGCTCGTAGAACTGGTGGGTTCGCTCGAGATGTTTTCGGTTGAGGAAGCGTACGTTCTCGCGGTGGAACACCTTCGGCCCGACCACGGCGCCGATCCAGTAGTTCGCGGTATCGCCGAGGATCGCGGCGGCCGCCAGGACGGCGAGCGCGACGGGCAGGCTGAGCGAGCCGCGGGCCGCGAACGCCCCGACCGCGAACAGCAGCGAGTCGCCGGGCAGGAACGGCGTCACGACGAGGCCCGTCTCGCAGAACACGATCACGAACAGCAGCACGTAGGTGATGAGGCCGTAATCCTGGATGATCAGGTCGAGGTGCGCGTCGATGTGGAGGACGAAATCGATCAGCTGGCTCAAGAGCCCCATGCGGTCTCCCTGGTGGCGACCGGCCGGCCGGCGAGCCCGCCACCGATCTCCGGTCCTGCAAGAACCGGCAAGTTAAGCGGAAGCCGGCGTGAAATCAAGGCGCGCGCCTGTGGCGCGGGCGCCGAATCTGTGGCGCGGGCGCCGAATCTGTGGCGCGGGCGCCCTCGCCCGCGCACCTCTATTCTTCTTGCTTTCCTCCCGCCCCTTTGACCGCGACGAGGTCGCGCAGCCGCGCGACGGCGGCGTCGCGCTCGACGAGGCTGCCGGCCTTGCCCTGGAACACGCGGCCGGCGCCACCGCCGCGCCCGGCGAGGATCGCCGCAACCTCGCGCCCGGCCGTCTGCACGTCGAAGTGGACCTCCTCCCCGACCGCAACCGCAAAGAACGAGCGGTCGCCGTCGCTCGCGGTGAGCAGCGCGGCCTTCGTCGGCGCGCTCTCGACGAGGCGGCGGCCGAGCGCCTGCAGGAACGCGGCGTCCTTGCCCTCGAAGTGTGCGCTCAGAACGCGGTCCGGGCCCGCCGCGAGCGCCGCCGCGAGCGCGCCGGCAAGCTCCTCCTCGAGGCCGCGGGCGCGCTTCTCGCACGCCTGGAGCTGCTCGAGCTTGGCTTCGGCGACCGCGACGATCTCGTCGTCGGGGGCGCCGAGGGCGGCGCGCAGGCGGGCGTTGCGGGCCTCGTGCGCCCCGAGGCGGGTGCGCACACGGGCGCCGGGGTGCCCGCGATCTCGACGAGCCGCACGTCGCCCGCGTGGCCGGCGGGCAGCCCGCGGGTGCGGACGTCGAGGGCGGCGAACTCGGCCTGCGTGACGCGGCGTGTGAAGACGGCGAGAGCGGCGCGGGTTTTCTCGGCGACCGCTGCCTCGAGCGCCTCCAGATCCGTCGACGCGAGCGCCGCGACCCCAAGCTCGACGTCGCAGAGCTTCTCGCCGAGGTGGAACGCGGTCGTCGGCCAGCCGAACCGATCGGCGGCGACCGCGGTCAGGAGGTGCTGGCCGGTGTGCTGTTGCATGTGGTCGAAGCGCCGCGCCCAGTCCACGTGGACCGTGACCGGTCCCGGCTCGACCGGGCAGGCGAGGAAGTGCCGGACCGTCCCCTCGCGCCTCTGGACGTCAATGACTTCCACTTCACCGAGCCATCCGCGGTCAGCCGGCTGGCCGCCGCCCTCGGGGTAGAGGACCGTGTCGGCGAGCACCGCGAACGGCCGGCCGCCCTCCATCCCCGTCTCGACGATCTCAGTCGTCAGTGTCTTCATATACGGGTCGCGCTCGTACGCCGGCATGCCATTCATGCCGCCATCCTACCCGGGATCGCTGGGGAGATAGTGGATCGTGGATCGTGGGTCGTGGATCGAACAAACGTGAACGGCAGGGCGC
>NCBR01000337.1 GCA_002279285.1 Acidobacteria bacterium 37-71-11 | reverse complement strand
CGAACAGTCCTTGCTGCAGGCGCTGCAGTCGTTCCGGGGGTGTCCCGGCCCCGGCGAGCCTGACCGCAACCTGCCCTATCTGCTCGCTGACCAGGAGGGGGTCGGGGACGCTGCGCGCGTCCACCCCGCGGCGGGCCAACTCCTCCCTCCATGCCTCGGGCTTCATGAACATGTAGCTGACCTTCGTCGTGGCGCAACCCGCCGCGAGGAAGGCAAGCAGGAGGATCAGTGTCGCGGGTTTCACGCTCCAAGTATACGGGCCGCACGATCGAAGGTTCGGGCGGCGGGTGGTAGGCTTTGCGGCGGGTCAGGGGAGGCGACGATGGCGTACGCGAACGTACTGGTCGGTGACGAGAACGCGGTGCGATGGATCACCATCAACCGTCCGGCGAAGCTCAACGCGCTCAACCGGGCGCTGGTGGCGGAACTGGGCGACGCGGTCGCCGCCGCCGGCGCCGATTCGGGAGTGCGCGCGGTGGTGATCACGGGCGCGGGTGACAAGGCGTTTGTTGCCGGGGCTGACATCGGAGAGTTCGTCGGTCTTGCTCCCGCGGATGCGCAGGCGATGGCGCGGGCGGGCCAGGCGGTGTTCGAGACGGTCGCGGCGCTGTCCAAGCCCGTCCTCGCCGCCGTGAACGGCTTCGCCCTCGGGGGCGGGTGCGAGCTGGCGCTTGCCTGCCACATGCGGGTCGCCTCGACCACGGCCCGCTTCGGCCAGCCCGAGGGCAAACTCGGCCTGATCCCGGGCTACGGCGGCACGCAGCGCTTGGCTCGCCTGGTGGGACGGGGGCGGGCGCTCGAGCTGCTGCTCACGGGCGGCACCGTGGATGCGACGGCCGCGCTTGCCTGGGGGCTCGTCAACCGGGTCGTCGAGCCGGGCGATCTCAAGTCCGCGGCGCAGCGCCTTGCCGAGGAGACGGGGGCCGTGTCCCCGTTCGCCGCCGCGCGTTGCCTGGAGGCGGTCAGGATCGGTCTCGACCTCCCGCTGGCGCGGGGCCAGGAGGTGGAAGCGGCACTCTTCGGCCTGTGCGCCGCGAGCGAGGACATGCGCGAGGGGACGGCGGCGTTCTTGGAGAAGCGGCCGCCGCGCTTCACGGGACGTTGAGGGTGGCGGTTTGACGCGGGCGCGAGGCGCACGATGACGGCCGCGCCATGACGAGCGACTCCGGCGGGCTGACGTTCGACTGGGACGGCGGCGAGACCGCGCCGCCGCCGCCGGCGTCGGTCGGGTTCGACGACGAAACGTTGCGCGACGGTCTCCAGAGTCCGTCCGCGCGCCACCCCCGCCTGGACGAGCGCATCCGGTTTCTCGAGCTGGCCGCGGCCGTGGGGATCGCGTCGGCCGACGTCGGCATGCCCGGGGCCGGCGCGAGCGCGGCGGCCGAGGCGGAAACGCTGTGCCGGGCGATCCTCGAGCGCCGTCTGCCGATCGCCCCGAACTGCGCGGCAAGGGCCACCGAAGGGGATATCGGCCCGGTCCTCGAGATCGGCCAGAGGCTCGGGGCGCCGGTGGAGGTCGCGCTGTTCCTGCCGTCGTCGCCGGTGCGCCGCCTCGTCGAGGGCTGGACGCTCGCCGAGGTCGCCGGGCGCGTCGAGCGCTGGGTCGGGTTTGCCGTGCGCCGCGGCGCGCCCGTGACCTTCGTCGCGGAGGACGCGACGCGCTCCGGTCCCGGCGACCTGGCCGGGATCATGGGCGCGGCGGTCGGCGCCGGGGCCTCGCGGATCTGCCTGGCGGACACCGTCGGGCAGGCGACGCCGTCCGGGGCGTTCCGCCTGGCGGTGTTCGCGCGGCGAACGCTGGACCAGATGGGGGGGGCGGCCGTGGGTCTCGACTGGCACGGCCACGACGACCGCGGGCTCGCGGTGGCGAGCGCCCTGGCGGCGGCGTCGGGCGGCGCGGATCGCCTGCACGCGACGGCTCTCGGTGTGGGGGAGCGCGCCGGTAACCCGGCCATGGAACAGCTCCTGGTCAACGTGCGGTTGCTCGGGTGGGGGCGGCCGGACCTCTCCGGCCTCATGGCGTACGCCGCCCACGCCTCCGTCATGATCGGGGCGGCGATCCCGCCGGGGACCCCGGTGGTGGGACGCGACGCCTTC
>NCBR01000138.1 GCA_002279285.1 Acidobacteria bacterium 37-71-11 | reverse complement strand
GGCGCACGACCTTGAGCAGCTTGTTCAGCGACGACGCGTCGTTGAGGTCGCCGTAGACGAGGTGCAGGCGCACGTCCGGCTCGTGCGGGTCCTGGTAGATGTGGTCGATGCGGCCAGTGTTGAACGACGAACTGCGCCGCACCATCCCCCACACCTCGTACCCCTTGCCGAGCAGCAGCTCGGCCAGGTAGGAACCGTCCTGCCCGGTGATGCCGGTCATCAAGGCGCGTTTGCCGTTTCGGTCAGGCCAATGGGTCATTGGGACAACCTCCTTGGAACCTCGGGAAAAGTAAGGTAGAAGGAAAAAGGCAGAAGGAAGACGAAAGGCGCTCTCATGGCGCCACCGCGCGGCGCATCTGACCGGTGGGGCAGAACTGCTCGTTCCTCGGGAACACCGAGGTCGCGGAATAGACGGCCTTCACGAGCCCGAGCGCCTCGCGCCACGCTTCCAGGTCATGGTGCGCACGCCTCACGTCGTTCCTCTCCCCTCTACCTTCTTCCGTCTTCCCTCAAATCGCGGTGGTGTTCGCGAAACCAGGAATACGTCGCCTCGATCCCGGCCCGCAACTCGATGCGGTGGCGCCAGCCGAGGGCGTGGAGGCGAGACACGTCGAGGAGCTTGCGCGGCGTGCCGTCGGGCTTGGAGGCGTCGAAAACCAGACGGCCCTCCGGGTACACGACGGCGGCGACCATCTCCGCCAGCTCGCGGATCGAGAGGTCCTCCCCTGTCCCGACGTTCAGGTGGATGTCCTCGTCGTAGCGCTCCATGAGGAACAGGCAGGCGTCGGCGAGGTCGTCCACGTGCAGGAACTCCCGGCGCGGTGCGCCGGTGCCCCAGACCACAACTTCGAACCGGCCCGCGGTCTTCGCGTCGTGGAACTTGCGGATCAGCGCCGGCAGGACGTGCGAGCTCTCGAGGTCGAAGTTGTCCCCGGGGCCGTACAGGTTCGTCGGCATCGCGGAGATGAAATCGCAGCCGTACTGCCGGCGGTACGCCTGGCACAGCTTGATGCCGGCGATCTTGGCGACGGCGTACGGCTCGTTGGTGGGTTCGAGCGGGCCGGTCAGGAGGTACTCCTCCTTCATCGGCTGCGGGCACTCGCGCGGGTAGATGCAGGAGCTGCCGAGGTAGAGGAGCTTCTTCACGCCCTCGCGATAGGCGGCCTGCACCACGGTCGCGTGGATCATCATGTTGTCGTAGATGAACTCGGCAGGCCGCGTCGAATTGGCGAGGATTCCGCCGACGGTGCCGGCCACGAGGAAGACGTATTCGGGACGGTTGGCGCCGAACCACCGGTCCACGGCCGCCTGGTCGCGGAGGTCGAGTTCGGCCCGGGACGCCGTGAGCACGTTCGTGAAGCCCTCCGCCTGCAACCGGCGAACGATCGCCGAGCCGACGAGGCCGGCGTGGCCCGCGACGTAGATGCGTGCGTTCCTGGCGATCTGCTCCATCAACGGTCTCCGATCGCCGGCAGGCTGTCCGGCGGGTGTTTCGAGAGCGTATCACGCCGGCTCGGGCGGTTGCCCGCCGGCGCGGCACACGCGCGGCACTCAACCGGAGCGGATGTGCCGCGCATCGACCTCGACGTGGCGCGGGCCGCCCACCATGGCGAGCAGCAGGCGGATGCGGTCCTTGGCGGGAAGATACCGGGTGACGATGCCCTCGACTCCGCGAAGCGGCCCGCTGACGACACGCGCCCTCGCCCCTACCGCAGGGGGTTTCCGCGCATCGCCGATCACCAGGTAGCCGCGCTCCCCCTCCCGTTCGCGCAGCGCGGCCAGGAAATCGTCCTCGACCGCAGCCAGCTCCTGGCCGAAACGGACGACCCCGGCCGCTCCCGGGCAGTAGTGGACCAGCGCGTACCGCTCGGCGACGATGCACTGGGCAAAAACATAGGCGGGGAAGAGCGGGAGCGGGCCATGCGGCGCCCGCGCGTGCGGCCGCGGCTCCAACACCCTCGGGAAATAGGCGGGAACGCCCCTGGCCGTGAGCGCCTGCGCCACGGCGCCCTCCTGCTTCGGCTTGGTCCGCACGAGCAGCCACACCAGCCTGGGGTCATCGGAAGCGATCAGCATCCCGCCGCGCCATCCGTCCGCGGGCCGCCGATCACGGGAGGGTCTTGTGGGTGCCGTCGCAGCGCGGCGGGGTGCCGGTGTGTTTGCAGCCGCAGAAGGCGACCGTCTGCTTATCGGCGATCTCCACCTGCATCGGGGTGAAGCTCGTGCCCTTGTGCGAGCCGTCGCAGAACGGCTGCGTGGCCGAGCGGCCGCAGCGGCACCAGTAGTACGTGCCGGGCTCGACCTCGATCACGAACGGGTGCTTTGCAGCGACCATCGGACCTTCGCTCATGCACACCTCCGCACTGCCATGCTCTCACACGTGCAGCTCGACCACGTCGCGGTCGCGCAGCTCGAAGTCGCGGGCGACGCGCTGGCCCTCGAGCTTACCACCCCAGACGCGGGCGAACTGCAGCTTCTCCGCGACTTCGCGGTGGACACGCTCCGCGAAGTCCGCCACGGTGCACCCCTGGGGCAACACGAACGGCTCCGACTTGTCCGCCGGTTTGCCGGGCGGCTTGGAGTACACGCGCACCAGCTGCAGCCGCCGCCAGACCAGGACCTTGAGCGCGTCGAGGCCGGCCCGCGTCGCGATCGAGATCTGCGCCATCGGGTACTCGGACGCGTACAACTCCCCGAGCGCCGCTAGGTCCCCGTCGCGGGCGCGGTCGGTCTTGGTGACGACCATGACGGTAGCCAATGGCGTGTCGCGCGGGTCGGAGTCCTCGGGAAGCTCGCCCACCAGCGGAACCCGAGCCGCGGCCAGCCTCTCGCGCACGAGCTCCACGTCCTCGGGCAGGTCGGCCGACGTCGGGTCGACGAGGAGCAGCGCCGCGTCGGCGCCGCGCACGAGACCGGGCAGCCACGGGTCCATGTGCTCGGCGGCGACCGGCGGGAGGTCCACGAGCTGGATGTGAACGTCCTCGAAGCCCAGCATCCCGGGCTGCGGGCGCGTCGTCGTGAACGGGTAGTCGGCGACCGCGGGTTCGGCGTGGGTGAGCGCAGCCAGGAGCGACGACTTGCCGCAGTTGGGCGGCCCGAGCAGCACGATCTGGGCCGCCCCTTCGGGCTCGACCTTGAACGAGTGCCCGTGTTTGGCGGTGCGGACCTCCTCCTCCTGGCGCAGGCGCGCCAGGCGGCGCTTGAGGTCGGCCTGCATCTTCTCGGTCCCCTTGTGCTTGGGGATGATCGCCAGCATCTCTTCGAGCGCCGCCCGCCGCTCATCCGGGGAATGAGCGGCCTTGAACTTCGACTCTGCGACCCGGTACTGGGGCGTGAGGTTCGCCGGCATGCGGAGCCATTGTAAGCGGGGTCCGTGGTCCGTGGTCCGTGGTCCGTGGTCCGGTGAAGAAGGTCTCCGGTACCGGACCGCATTCCAGGCCCGCCGCGGCGGATGGTCTCAGAGGTCGCGACGGCGGCGTCGCACGGTAGACTGCGCAGAATGCACGACCCGTCACGCCACGGAGCACTGACTCCAATCGTTGCGGGGGCGCTCGCGCTCGCCTATCCGCTGGCGGTGGCTGCGGGCCCGTGGGCGCTCGCGGGCGTGACGGTTGCCGCCGCCGTGTCCGGGTGCGCGCTCGCGCTTGCCCGGCGACCCTCGGCCCGTTTGCGCGCCGCCTTCGCGGCGATCGCGGTATGGCTCGGCGTCGGCCTCGGCGGCGCGTTCCTGCTCCACGCTCGCGCCGTGCAGGGCTTCGCCTGGGTGCTGCTCGTGCTGTACCTGCTCCCGCTCCCGCTCATCCCCCTCCTCTATGCACGGACGTTCGATCGAGAGGACGGCTCGTGACCGTTCTCGCCCTGATCGTCGTCCTCGCGGGCGCCGTTGCGTGGTGGGGCGCCCGCCACACCCGGACCGCCGCCGACTACTTCGCCGCCGGCGGCCGGGCGAGCGCCTGGCTGGTCGGGGTGGCGGGCACGGCGGCCGCGGTGTCGGCGTTCACCTTCGTCGGCGGCCCGGGCCTGTTCGCCGTGGCGGGGGTCGGCTCACTGTGGATCACGTTCTCCGCCCCCCTCACCGGCGCGCTGCAGTGCTGGGCCGTCGGCGAGCCCACAGTGGCGGCGGCCCGGCGGCACGGGATCCTCACACCGCAGGAGCTGATCGGCGCGAGGTTCGGGCGCGCCGCGCGGGGGATCGGCGCCGCCCTCATCGTGGTCGGTTGCGTCGCCAACCTGGCGGTGCAGGCGCGGGCCGCGGCGGTGCTCGGCGAGAACTTCCTCAAGGTGCCGGGGGTGCTGGCCGCGGGCATTGCGCTGCTCGCCACCACTGCGTACACCGCGCTCGGGGGCATGCGTTCTGGCCTCCTCGCCGACGCCGTGCAGGGTGCGACGATGGCCGTCCTCGCGCTCGTGCTCGCGGGCGCGGCGCTCGTTGCGGCGGGCGGACCGGCCGCGGCGTTCGCGACCGTGCGGCATGCCGGCCCGGCGCTGCTCGGCAGCTTCGGGACCGTTCCCCCCGCCCGCGCTCTGGCGTGGTACCTCCTGTTCTGCCTCGGGACGTGCGCTCAACCGCACTACATCCAGAAGTTCTTCTTCCTGCGCTCGCACGAGCAGCTGCGCAAACTGCCCGGCGTGCTCACGCTCGCACTCGCGGTCACGCTTTCGGTCTGGCTGGCCGTCGGTCTCGCCGGCTCGGCGCTCACGGTGCGGGGCGCAGTCACGCTCGCACGGCCCGACGACCTCGCCCCGCGGACGATGGCGCTGCTGGGCCCGTGGGCGGAGCTGGTCGCCGGCGTCGCGGTGCTGGCGGCGCTGATGTCCACCGCCGCCTCGTTCCTCAACCTGGGGGCGGCCGCCGTCACCCGCGACCTCCCCGCCGCGCTGGGCAAGCGGGTGCGCGGCTTGACGGCCGCCCGCGTGACCACCGTCGTCCTGGCGCTCGCGGCCGCCGGCCTGGGCACGGCCAGCGGGCGGACCGTGGCGCTGCTCGCAATCATGGGGTGGGGGTTCTTCACCGCCGCGTTCCTGCCCGTGTTCACCGTCGGCCTCGCCTGGAAGGGGGCCGGGCCGCGCGGCGCTGCCCTCGGCATGCTCGCCGGCGCCGCGACCGACATCGCCCTCGAGTTCGTCCGCTCCCGCCTTCCCGCCGGCCTTGAGCCCGGCCTCGCCGGCGCCGCCGCCGGGATGGTGGTTCTCGTGGGCGTGTCCGCGTTGAAGGAAAAGGGGAAAGGGAAAAGGGAAGAGGGAAAACACGTTCTGGCGCCAATGGTGGAGGGTTGAGTATGGCCAAGGAGCACACGCAGGGATGGCTCGCCACGGCTGGTGAGCCCATCTTCTCTTGCGCTTGTTCTATTGTCTTTCCTTTGCCCTTTTCCCTCTCACCTTTGACCTGTTTGGGGCAGCAATGACCACGCGTCCTCCGATTGGCGCCGGATGGCTCGTCCCGCGGCTCGAGCGGGTGCGGGCCGGGGTGCGGCCGACGACGCTCGCCGAGGTCGAGAGGACGCGCGACCCGTTCCGGCTGCTGGTGGCGTGCGTGATCTCGCTGCGCACCAAGGACGCCGTGACCGCCGCGGCGAGCGCACGCCTGTTCGCGGTCGCCGCAACCCCGCGCGCGGTCGCGGCGCTGCCCGAGACCCGCGTCGCGAAGCTGATCTTCCCCGCCGGCTTCTACAACACCAAGGCGAGACAGATCCGCGAGATCGCGCGGCGGATCGTGGCTGAGCACGGCGGGTACGTCCCGGGGGACCGCGATGCGCTGCTCGCCTTCCCGGGCGTCGGGCGCAAGACGGCGAACCTCGTCCTCGGGCTCGGCTTCGGGATTCCGGCGATCTGCGTGGACACCCACGTGCACCGGGTCTCCAACCGCCTCGGCCTGGTGCGGACCAAAACGCCGGAGCAGACCGAGTACGCCCTCGAAGAGGTGCTGCCGCAGCGCTACTGGATCGAGATCAACGACCTGATGGTGACGTTCGGGCAGCAGATTTGCCAGCCGGTCTCCCCGTGGTGCTCGCGCTGCCCGCTCGCCGCCCGCTGCGCGCGGGTCGGCGTGACGCACAGCCGGTAGGCCGCCTTCGGCCCACCGCGGGCGTCGGCGGGGCCAACGCGCGGGCGCCGTCGCCGGCGCCCGCGCGGTCCCCTAAATCGCTACCAGATCCGGCACTGCTCGGCGCGGACCATCGGGTCGCCCGACTTGCAGCCGAACGCCGCTGCGAACGCCGGCATGTTCGACGGGGCGCCGATCGCGCGGAACTGCGCCGCCGGGTGGGGGTCCACCCGGACCTGCATCTGCTCGAACTGGGGACGCGCCGCGCCCGACCAGACGCGGGCGAACGCGAGGAAGAAGCGCTGGTCCGCGGTGAGGCCGCCGATCACCGGCGGCTTCGCGCCGTCGAGGCTCCTCTCGTACGCCATGTGGGCGATCGTCAGCCCGCCGAGGTCGGCGATGCTCTCGCCGAGGACGAGCTTGCCGTTCTCGTGCAGGCCGGGCTGCACCTGGTAGGCGTCGAACTGCTTCTCGACGCACGCGGCGCGCGCGGCGTAGTTCTTCGCGTCCTGCGGCGTCCACCAGTCGGTCATGTTCCCCTTCGCGTCGAACTTGCGCCCCTGGTCGTCGAAGCCGTGCGTCATCTCGTGGCCGATCACGGCGCCGATCGCGCCGTAGTTGACCGCCGGGTCGGCCTTGGGGTCGAAGAACGGCGGTTGCAGGATGCCGGCCGGGAAGACGATCTCGTTGCGCGACGGGCTGTAGTAGGCGTTGACGGTGGGCGGCGTCATCCACCACTCGGTGCGGTC
>NCBR01000336.1 GCA_002279285.1 Acidobacteria bacterium 37-71-11 | reverse complement strand
GCTTCCCGCAGACGTACGCTCCGCTCCCTACCGGAAGGGCGACAACCTTGTGGGCTTCCAGGCCATTGCCCGCAACGTCCAGGAGCGCAAGCGCGCCCAGGCGGCGCTGCACGAGAGCGAGGCGCGCTTCCGTTCCCTGTTCGACAACTCTCCGATCGGCATCTACCGCACCACCCCGGACGGCGAGATCCTGGACGCCAACCCGGCGCTGCTCGCGATGCTCGGGTACGCCACGCTCGACGAGCTGCGCCAGCGCAACCTCGAGGATACGGGGTTCGAGCCCGAGTATCCGCGCGCCCGCTTCGAGGAGGCCATCCAGCGGGACGGGCACGTCCGGGGGCTCGAGGCCAGGTGGAAGCGCAAGGACGGCGAGCTGCTGGTGGTGCGCGAGAACGCCCTTGCGATCCGTGGCAGCGACGGCAAGATCCTCTTCTACGAGGGCGCCGTCGAGGACGTCACCGAGCGCACCCGCGCCGAGGACGCCCGCCGCCGCCTCGCCGCTGCCGTTGACCAGGCCGCCGAGGCGGTGATGGTGACCGATGTCGCAGGCGCCATCGAGTACGTCAACCCGGCGTTCGAGCGCATCACCGGCTACACCCGGGACGAGGCGATCGGGAGGAACCCCCGATTGCTGAAGAGCGGCAGGCACGACGAGCGTTTCTATCGTGAGCTTTGGGCCACGATCACCGCGGGACGGCCGTGGAAGAGCCACTTCGTCAACCGGCGCAAGGACGGCACGTTCTACGAACAGGAGGCGACGATCTCGCCGGTGCGCGACGAGGATGGCGTCATCCGCAACTTCGTCGCCGTCGCGCGCGACGTCACGCACGAGGTCGCCCTGCAGCAGCAGCTCGACCACGCCCAGAGGATCGAGGCCATCGGGCGGCTCGCGGGCGGGATCGCTCACGATTTCAACAACCTGTTGCAGGCGATCCTGAGCCAGCTCGCGGTGCTGGAGCTGCGCCTCCGGGGCACCGCGGGAGCCCAGAAGCCGCTCGACGAGGTGAGCCAACTCGTGCGGCGCGGCGCGGCGCTCACCCGGCAGCTGCTGCTGTTCGCTCGGCGCGGGACGGCGTCGCGCGAGCCGGTCGACCTCAACCAGGTCGTCGAGGGCGCCGCGACCCTGCTGCGGCGCGTCGTACGCGAGAACGTCGCGGTCGCCACCGAGCTTGCGGGCGAGCCGCTGCCGGTGCTGGCCGACCACGGCCAGCTCGAACAGGTGCTGATGAACCTCGCGGTGAACGCGTCCGACGCCATGCCCAACGGCGGGCGCCTCACGTTGCGTACGGCGGGCGACGCCTCCAGGGTCCGCCTGTCGGTGACCGACACCGGGCACGGGATCCCGGAAGAGGTGCGCTCCCACCTGTTCGAGCCGTTCTTCACCACCAAGGGGATCGGCAAGGGAACCGGGCTCGGCCTTTCGGTGGTGCACGGCATCGTCACCTCCCACGGCGGGACGATCGAGGTCGCCAGCCCGCCCGCCCAGGGCGCGACCTTCACCATCGTGCTGCCGCGTCAAACCGCGGACGCGCTCCCCCCAGCCGAGGCCGGCGCCGAGCCGGGCGACATGCCGGCCGGACGGGGCGAGCGCCTGTTGCTCGTCGAGGACGAGGACGGGGCCCGGCAGGGGCTGCTCGAGGTCCTGGGCGCCCTCGGCTACGCGGTTACGGCGGCGGCGAGCGGCGAGGAGGCGGGCGCGCTCCCGAGCGAGCCGGGGTACGACCTGCTGATCACCGACTTCATGCTGCCGGGGATCTCCGGCGCCGATCTTTCCGCCGTGCTGCGCGCACGCTGGCCGCAGCTCAGGGTCGTGATCATCTCCGGTTACGCGGAGGACGAGATGCTGCAACGCCTTGGACCGGCGACCGCGGCGAACTTCCTGCAGAAGCCGTTCGCGATGCAGGCGCTGGCGCGGACGGTCCGGCACGCTCTCGGCGACGAGCCGCCGCCGGGGCGCGGGTAGCGGGCCCCCCGAGCGGCGGTCGTCGCGACGGCCATGGCGCGGTGCGCGGCACGTGCTCGGCTCCTCAAGACCCGGGCGGCGGGCTGGGGCAGCCGCGAGGACTGCCGCCTCGCATCGATTCGGTCGGTGCTGTCCGCGGCGAAACACACTCGGTGTC
>NCBR01000004.1 GCA_002279285.1 Acidobacteria bacterium 37-71-11 | reverse complement strand
GGCGCGAGGCCGAGCTCCCGCTCGGCCCGGCGCTGGAAGTGGGCGACCAGGGCGGGCAGGTCGGTGAGCCGCTCGCGCAGCGGGGGAAGGCGGATCTCATAGGCGGCGAGCCGGAAGTAGAGGTCCTGGCGGAAGCTGCCGGCGGCGACGAGCGCGGCGAGGTCGCGGTTGGTTGCCGCCAGCACACGCACGTCCACGTGCTCACCGACGTCCGCCCCCAGAGGACGCACCACGCCGTCCTGGAGGAAGCGCAGCAGCTTCACCTGGAACGCGGCCGAGACGTCGCCGATCTCGTCGAGGAACACGGTGCCGCCCGCCGCTTGCGCCAGCGCGCCGCGCCGCTCGCGGTGCGCGTCGGTGAAGGCGCCCTTGCGGTGCCCGAACAGCTCGCTCTCGAGCAGGGTGTCCGGGATCGCGCCGGAGTTCACGGGCACGAACGGGCTCGACGGGTTGGCGCCGAGGCGGTGCAGGGCCCTGGCGACGAGCTCCTTTCCGGTGCCGGTCTCGCCGAGGATCAGGACCGGCACGGACAGCCGGGCGACGCGGGCCACGGCCTTGTACACCTCGACGATGGCGGGGTGCGAGCCGACGATCATCGTCTCGGGCCCAGGCTCGAGCGCCGGTCCGCCGGCCGCCGGCGGCGCCAGAGCCGCGGTCACGCGGTCGAGCAGCACCTTGATGTCGAACGGCTTGGCGAGGTAGTCGAAGGCGCCGAAGCGGTTCGCGAGTGCGGCCGTCTCGACCGTACCGCGGGCCGTGATCAGGATCAGGCGCGGCGGCGACGGCCGGCGCTGCAGTTCGGCCAGGAGGTCGAGGCCGGTCCCGCCGGGCATGTAGATGTCGCAGATGACGAGGTCCACCGGCTCGCGCGCCACCGCCTCCTGCGCGGCGGCGATGTCCCCGGCGAGGAGTACCTCGTGTCCGGAAGCCCTCAGCGCGAGCGCCACCATCTCGCGGATGCCGCGGTCGTCATCGACGACGAGGATCTTCGCCACCGCCGGCGCCCTCCCGTGCGGCCGGGATCGTCACCCGGAACACGCTGCCTTCGCCCTCCGGGCTCTCCGCCGTCACCTGGCCTCCATGCCACGTTAGCACCTCGCGGACGAGGGCGAGGCCGAGCCCGAGGCCCTCTCGGCCCTGCGCCGCCGCCCCGCGCGCGAAGCGGCGGAAGATCATCTCCCGCTCCTCGGGTGCGACGCCGCAGCCGTGATCGCGGACCTCGACGACCGCTTCGGTCCCCGCGGCGAACGCCCGCACCTCGACCGGCGTGTCGGGTGGGGAGAACTTGAAGGCGTTGCCGAGCAGGTTGTCGAACACGCGCTCGAGGAGGGCGGCCTCGCCCCTGACGTACAGACCGGACGCCACCTCGGCGCGGACCGGCCGGCCGTGCCCGCGGCCGAGCACCTCGGCGCGGGAGCGGACGAGCGCAGAAAGGTCCACCGTGGTCGCGTCAGCCTCGAACGGCCGGCGCGACAACCGCTCGAGCTCGGTGAGGTGCTCGATCATCGCCTGCAGGCGGTCGGCCTCGACGACGAGAAGCTCGCTGGCACGCCGGCGCTCGGCAGGTGAGAGGTCGAGGTCGCGCAGCATCTGGCCGAGTCCCCGCACCGAGGTCAGCGGCGTCTTCAACTCGTGCGCCATCACCCGCCGGGCGTCCTCGTCGGCGACGCGGCGCCGTGCCGCTGCCGTGGCGAGTTTCTCGACGATGCCGAGGCGGCCCTCCAGCGAGCCGCGCCCGGAGGGCGCCTCACCGCCGCCGGCGGCGGCGAGCGCGGCGCCGGTGGCGCCGGCGCTGCGCCAGGCCACGAGGCCGTTCCTGACCTCCATGCCGATGACGACCAGCAAGGCGAGGAGCGCCAGCGTCGCGGTCGGCAAAACGACGTCCGCCAGGCGGAGGAGGAAACCGGCCGCGAGCGGTGCGGCAAGGAGAAGGGCATCGCCGGCCAGCCGCCGCCCGCCGCCGAGGCGCGAGACCGCGCCGGCCGCCAGCACGAGCGCCAGCGCCGCGCCGCCCGCGAGCAGCGGCGGCACCGGGTGGAGGAGGTCCCCCCTGGCGACCGCCTCGGTGACGGCTGCCTGCACGAGGACGCCGGGGTCGGGCACCGGGCCGCTGGTGACGGGCGTGACCACGCGGTCGCCGAGGCCGGCGGCGGTCAGGCCCACGAACACGACGCGACCACGCAGGAGGCTGCCCCCCTGGCCGTGCAGCAGGCGGGCCGCGCTGACCGCCGGCACGGACTGCGGGGTGACGCGAAAGCCGGGCTGGACAACCCGCGCGACCGGGATCGCGAGCGCCGGCGACGCCAGCGCCGCCGCCGCGAACGCCACCGCCGGGAGGGCGACGCCGGCCGCCTGCTTGGTCGAGACGAGGCGGCGGAGGACGCCGTCGTGGTCGAGCTCGAACATCCCGTGCGCGAGCCGCGCGGCGTCGGAGAGCGGCGGCACCGGGGCGAGCCAGCGCGCGGCGCGGTTGTCGAGCGCGGCGACGAGCACCGTTGGGAGCGACCGCATCGCTGCGGCGAAGGCGTCGTCGCCGGGACGGGCGTCGAGGAGGAGCATGTCCATCACGACGCCGCGGGCGCCGGCGTCGCGCGCCGCGCTGACCAGGTCGGCGAGGAGCGGCCGGGGCCACGGCCACGGGCCCTCGGCCGCCAGCGAGGCGTCGTCCACGACGACGGCCGCGACCAGCGCCGGCCTGCGGTGGGGCAGCGTGCGCACCATCGCATCGCGCAGCGGCAGGTCGATGCCGCGTAGCGCGTCGGTCGCCGTGGTCACGACGACCAGGAGCGCCGCCGTGACGGCCGCGGCGGGCCAGCCTGTTCTCATGCCTCTCATCGTTTCAGTTTAGTGGCTCACGCTGCGATCGGGTTCGCTCCGATAGAATGGCGGTGACATGGTCTCAGGTTTCAGTGCAACACAACAGGTCACGAGTGAAGCGCGGCTCCAGTACCGCGAGGGCATGGCAAGAGGCGGTCAAAAGAAGAAGAGCTCCCCCCTGACCTCCCGGGTCCGAACTCCGAGCGCGTCCCCGAGGGCCGCCAGGACGGCCTTTTGCATGGGGCTCGGGCCGCACAGGTAGTAGGTCGCCGGCGAGCGCGCGACGTGCTTCGCCAGGATCTCGACCCCGATCCTGCCCCGCTCGTAGATGACCGTCTCGCCGCTTTCGGGCAGGCCCTCCGGCTCCTGGCTGAGGACGTGGACGACCTTGAGGAAGGGATGCCGGGCCAAAGCGTGGATCTCGTCCATGGCGATGATGTCGGCATGGGTCTTGTTGGCCCAGATCAGGGTGAAACCGACGTCGGGTGCAGCCCGGGCGGCGTGGCGCAAGAAGCTCAAGAAGGGGGTCACGCCGACTCCGCCGGCGAGCATGACGATGCGCTTCTCACGACCGAAATCTGGGCAGAAGGCGCCGTAGGGCCCCTCGCAAAGAAAGGGCGTGCCGGGAGCCAGCGCGTGGACGCTCGAGGAAAAGGCGCCGACGGCCTTGATCGTGAAGCGGAGCGTCTCCGACTCCGGCTCACACGAAATCGTGAAAGGGTGGGGCTCGGTCCAGCCCCCGCCGCTCCTCGCGCGGATGACCGAGAACTGTCCGGCCAGCCTGGACCGGAACGGCCCCGGGTCGCCGTGCCGGGCCAGAACGAGCGACGTGGTGTCGTGGGTTTCCCGGACCACGCGTTCCAGCCTCCAGGCGAAGCGGCGATCCCGCGCCATGCGGTAGGCCGCCCGGGAGCCGAAGAGCGCCAGCACCGAGGCGGCCAGCACGAAGTACACGGCGTCGTTCGGGAAGAGCCGCAAGTCGCCCCAGCCTTTCACAGCCGCGTGGACGAAGCCCATCAGCACGGCCGGGTAGACGAGCAGATGGCCGGGCTTCCAGACCCGGAACGGCAGCCGCCGTTTCCCCCGCAGCAGGGCCAGGGCCGCGGCGATCAGCACGAGGTAAAGGGCCAGGTGCCCGACGAGGAGCCCCGGGTCACCGGTGCCGAAATAGAACAGGTACGACCATGTCCACGACCTGCCGCGCCCCAGGGAGAAGTGGACCGTCCTGAGGACGCCGTGGAGGATGAACAGCCCCACCACCCAGGGCGCCAGCCGCCGGTGGAAACGGAACATTCGGTCGAGCCCGAAGATATGCTCGACCCAGGGCAGCCTGGTGCCCAGCGTGACCAGGACGACGAACCCGGTCAGGCCAAGGAGCGCCGCCAGGTCCGCGACGGCTCCGACGGCGTGTTCGGTCCCTCCAGACAGGTCGTTGCGGCGAAGGACGAGCCAGGCGGCCACGACGACCGCCGGCGGCAGGAGCCCCAAGGCGAGGGCGCCCGTCCTGCGGATGGGTGTTCCTCTCAAGCGGCTCCCTTCGGTCGCTGGCTTGCGGCGCGGGCCCTGGGTAGGGAAGAAACCAGGCCGGGGATGACGATAGGGGCCATGAAAACTCGATATAGATTTCCGTTCTCGTCCGGGCCGATGTCACGCCGGAGAATGGGTATCACTTCGGACCCGCCTGGCTCGCGGACGCGAGCGGCCAGCTCTGCACCTGTTGCCACGCTTGCTGCACCGCCGGCGGCAGCTTGTCCATGTGCTTCAGGAACAGCGCGAGCGTCCAGATCTGCCGGTCGCCCAGGGCGTATCTGAACGAAGGCATCCCCGTCAGCCGGATGCCGTGCTCGATCTTCCAGAATGAATAGCCTTCCGGATCGTCCTCGACCCCGTCGGTCGCCAGCTGGGGCGGCTTCTGGTAGAAGCCCTTGGCGATCGGCGGCGGCGCCGCGGCACCCCTGGCATCGCCGTGGCAGAACGCGCAGTCCTGCGCGAACAGGTGCACGCCTTCGAGGAGACTCTGGTCGCTCAGCGCCACCGGGTTCGGGCCCTTCGGGGCTTCGCGCTTCAGCGTCGCGCGCAGGGAGGTGCGCGCCATCCAGGTTTCCAGCCAACTGGGTCTGGCATCGGCGTTGGCCGGGATGTAGCCGCTTTGCACCAGAACGTACGCGCCGATCAGGCCAAGGGCGAGCGTGAGGGCGATTCCGAGAACCACGGATTTGAACATGATGCCTCCTCATTCCGGGACACAGACTTCCTGGGACGCGACAAGGGATAGGAACTTCCTTCCGGTTGCTTGCCGGCTCGCCTATTTCCCTTTCTGCGCTTCCTTGATCGCCTGGAACGGCCCGTATTGATGCTGTTCCTGGGAAAAGTGATCCGCGTAGGGGGGGTATGGGCAGTCCGCCGCTTTCTTCTCCAGTTTCGGATAGTCCTTCTCCAGACCGGTCACCCGCAGCCGCTCCTTGGAGCTGAGACAGGCGGCGACATCGTAGGCGTCTTCGTTGCTGATCGCCGGATGGTTCCACGGCGTTCCCAGCGGCATGTTGCCGTGAATGAACGCGGCGGTGGTCAGCAGCCGGTTCATTCCCGCCCCGAAGTTATAGCTGTTTTCTCCCCAGAGCGCCGGCGCGACATGGGTGCCCGAACGTCCGGCCGACATTGACTGATAGCCGTCCCCATTTCCGCCATGGCACGACATGCAGAACCGGTTGTAGACCTCTTGGCCCCTGGTTGCATCGGCCTTGCGGTTCGGGCTCTCGAACTTGGCTAATCCCAGGCCGGGGGCATTCTTGGGCATGTCCTTCGACAACCAGTTCACGTAGGCGACGATCGCCTTCATCTCCCTGCTGTCGGTGGCCAGCGCCTTGCCGTTGAGGCTGCGCTCGAAACAACCGTTGATCCGCGCCTCAAGCCCCTGCACCTCGTCTTCGCGGGCCCGGTACTGAGGGTATGCCTGACTCACCCCCATCCAGGGGAGTCCGAACTGCTTGGTGCCGTCATTCAGGTGGCAGCTCGTGCAGTTCAGGGTGTTTCCGGAAAAACGCATCGTCTCATCTTTCGCGCCGGCGCCGAGCTTCGCATATGTGTCGGTCACAAGCGCAGCGCCGTACAGGATGAGGTTACCTTGCTCTCCCTGGGGGACATCCTTCATCAGCGGCGGTGCCCAGGTGGCGGAGATTGTCTTCGCCGCCATCGGCGCGGTGGTGCGCTCCGCATCGGCCAGTGTGGTCAAGAATCCGAGGATGTTCCTGATCTCGTCGTCCTTGAGCTTCCTATCCAACTGCAGGTAACCCATCCGATCCACCGCCTCGGGCAGGTTGCCAACTTCGCCGTCGTGGAAATAGGGGGCGGAGAGGGTGACGTTGCGCAGCATCGGAACCTTGAAGACATATCGGTCGCGTTCCAGGTTGGTGACCTTGAAGCGTCCAGGATCCTTGGTGTTGGTGTACTCATGGAAGACGCCCAGTTTCTGGAAGGTCATCCCGCCCAGGTTGGGGCCGCTGTGGCAATACACGCAGCCGACGCTGATGAAGGTGCGCATCCCCGCCAGTTCCTGCTCGGCGAGGACTTGTCTGTCGCCGTCCATGAACCGGTCGAAGCGGCCCCGGGTGATCAGCGTTCGCTCAAAGGCACCAACCGCTCTGGCAAAGTTATCGAAGGTCACGGGGTCGTTCTCGCCAGGGAAGGCCGCTTTGAAGTCAGCGGGATAGTGATTGATGCCTTTCAGCCGTTCGACCAACGCGGCGGCATCGGACATGCCCATTTCGATCGGGTTGAGCGGGGGGCCCTGAGCCTGCTTTTCCAGGGTGGCCGCGCGTCCGTCCCAGAACTGCGCGATCTGGTAGCCGGCATTCATGGTTGGCGGATCGTTGCGGTCGCCGAATTTCCCTATCGCGCCTCGTCCTGTCTTGAGGTTGTCCGCACCCGGGCCGTTGTTGTCAATGGGATGACACGAGTTGCAGGATTGGGTTCTGTTGATCGAAACGCCGGTTTCGAAATAGAGGCTCTTCCCAAGCGCAATCATGGCGGGAGTGTCCTGCTCACTACCGGGCATGGTCGCGGGGAGCTTGCCGAAAAGCGCATGCGCCTGCATCAGCAGGACGCCATCCGGGGTGCCAGGTACCGCTGCGATGATCGTGCGCGAGGCCTCCGCCGGCTGGCTGTTGGTCGCTTCCTCGCTTGCCTCCGCCGCGGATTTGGCAGAGGCTTGCGACATCAGATGACCCCCCATATCGGAAAGAATCAGTGTGCTCAGCCCCGTCACCGAAAAGACAACTACTCCCAGAGCTTTTCGCATAACGAATCCCCCTTCGTCAGTTGTTCAAGGCCCTCGGGCTCAGGTTGCCTCTGACGCGGCACTTGCGTCCTGACCGGCCGCTTCCCTTCATCTCGTTGAATCAGGGACAGTTGCCCGGGCCACAGGTCAGGATCCGATAGGGATGTCCTTTGTTAACTGGATCAATGGTAGTCGGACAAGGGGAGGTGTCAAGGTCTCGGGAAGGCAACGGCGGGCCGGCCGGCGAGCAGGGTGCGACCAGGAGGAGGCGCAAAGCGGCGCCGGAGGCTGACGCGATCATGGGTGGCGGTGTCGAGGGGCGGGTTCCGTGGCCGTGGCGATGCCGCGCCGGCCTACCGCTCGACCCGGGGGAGGAGTTCAGGTTGACGGTACCCTGGTCTAGGCCGGTGCAAACCCCTCGACCAAGCCGTTCATCCTTTCGTCGTCGCGCAGGAGGCGAACGGCGGTGAAGCCGGCAGCCTCGAGGGCGCGGCGGATCTCCTCGAACGAGTAGGTGCCGCCGCCCTGCGTGCCGACCAGCATGTTGACCGCGAAGATCGCCCCCCTGGCCGGCCGCGTGTGATCCGGGCTCATCACGTGGTCGCGGATGACGAGGCGCCCGCCCGGCGCCAGCGCCCTGCGGACCTTGCGGAGGAGCTCGACGTTCTGCTTGGCGCTGTTCTGATGGATGATCGCGGAGAGCAGGGCGAGGTCGTGACCGGGAGGGAGTTCGTCCCGGTAAAAGTCGCCGGCCACGAAGGTGACCCGGCTGAACACCCCGGTCGAGCCCATCCGCCGGCGCGCGATCTCGATCACCGGCGCCAGGTCGAACAGCGTCGCCCGCATGGTGGGACAGGCCTCGAGAAACGCTTGCGTGTACGTGCCTGAGGCGCCGCCGACGTCCAGCAGGTTGGCGGCGTCGCCCGGTCGGATCGCGGCCACCACCTCAGCGGCCATTCGCGCGGCCACGGTGTGCATCGCGCCGATGAACGCCTCCCTGTCCTTTTCCCGCTGCTTCGGCTCGGGAGGCTGCGCCGGCTCACCGTGTCGGACCACGTCCGTGAGCGCGGACCAGCGCCGCCATAGGGCGACGGAGTGCATCAGCATCGGCACCACCGAGGCCGGTGCCTCGCGCGACAACAGCTCGGCCGCACCGGGAGGGCAGTGAAACAAGTCGTGCTCCTTCTCGAGTAGGCCGATGCCGACGAGCGCGTCGAGCAGGGTCGTTGTTCCCCGCAGGTCATTGCCGAGCGCACTCGCAACGTCCTGGGCGCTCATCGCCCGGCTCGCCAACGGAGTAAAGACGTCGAGCTCCACCGCCGTGAGAAGTACCCGTGACTCCATGAAGGCCCTGGCAAGCCCGAGGATCGCGTCTGGAGTCATCGCTGGCATGTGTCCTCCACGGTGGTCATTCGACCCGGTGCGAGATTCTATATCCTCCGACGGCAGGCCCGACACACGAAAACCGGAGGCCGTCGACGGCGCCTCCGGTCTGGTTGCGGTGCGGTTGGAGATCAGACGGTGAAGGGGATCACGACGTCGTCGTTGGGGAGGTGGATCAGCAACTCGTACTGGCCCTTCTGGACGCCGTTCGGAAGGTTGAAGTAGAGACGCCCGTACGAATTGTGGAATTGGTCCAGCCACGCCGAGTCCCAAACGATCCCGATGCCGCGCGGCGCGAACAGTCCCAGGGAGCGATAGCGTGCGGGGATCAGGTACCCGAGCGGCTCGCCAGCCACGCGGGCCCGCATGAGCATCGAAGCCAGCTGCGGGTAGTGCATCTCGAACTCCGCCTGCGTGGCCAGAGGAACAACGGTGCCGTCTGGCGTACGCACGGCGATTGCACCCCTCGGGATCTCGACCGGGTCGCTCGTCGCGGTCATCGCCGTGTCGAGGAGCAGCCACTTCCCCTCGGGGTTGTACCTGGCAAACCGGTCGGAAACCACGACGTTGATCTGCGGTCCCTTGTAGACGATCGCCGTTGCGCCGACCTGCGTGAGCTGCGATGCCGGGGCAGGGTCGGCGATGGCGGCGGTACCGAACAGTGCGCCGAACGCCGCGACAACCACCCCTGTGCGACGCAGAACGTTCGTTTTCATCGGTTCCTCCCGCCGGGTCGGCTGCGCAGCCTGCCCGGCTGCGGACGGTCTCGGAACATCGTCCTCCGAGGACACTAGCATAAGTCGTGCCACTGGGACTCAGTCGTGAAATTCGCCGCTCACCGCGCCCGGGGACCTCCCACAGGCCCCTGCTGCGACGATTGTCGTGCTCATCCACAGCCCCTTCTGGGGATCAGAGGCTCGGGCATGCACGTCTGGAAGTGACTCTTTGTGTCCACCCTGCAGGACGGGCTCGGACATGACCTGGCTGCGTGGCGGCGGTACGGTGGGGAAGACGGGTGCGGCAGATTCCTCGTGCCCCGGCTGAGAAGCCTGAACGAAGGGACCGGAGAGCGGTTGCCGGCGCCTCCGGTCACCTCGTGGCACGGTAAGAAATCAAACGGTGAAGGGAATAACGACCTCGTTCTTGGGCAGCTGGATCAGCAGCTCGTACCGGCCCTTCTCGACGCCGTTCGGGAGATGGAAGTAAAGACGGCCGTAGCAGTTGTGAAACGGGTCCAGCAACACCGACGGCCATACCCACCCGACGCCGTGCAGGCGGAACAGGTGCAGCGGACGGACGTGCTCCGGGAGGAAGTACCCGAGGTGCTCCTTGAAGAAATCTGCCTGCCGGATGGGCGAGACGAGCTCCGGGTAGCCCTGCTCGAACTCCTGTTGGGTGGCGAGAGGAATGACCTTCCCGCTGGGGGTCCGGACCGTGATCGCGCTCCTGGGAATGCTGATCGGTCCCCCGGTGGCGCTCATCTCGGTATCGAGCATGAGCCACTGCCCCTCGGGGTAGTACCTGGCGTAGCGGTCAGAGATCGCGACCTGAACCCGGGGCCCCTGGTAGACCGCGATTGTTGTGCCGGCGTCCGTAACGTGTGAGGCCGGGGTCTCCGCCTGGGCGGCGGTTCCGAACAGCGCACCGAGCGCCGCCACGGTCGCTCCCGTGCCGCGCAGAAAGTTGACTCTCATGTTCGCCCCCTTCTGGACCGGCCGAGAAGACCCGCCCAGCTCCGGACGGTCTCGAAAGCGCCGCCCTCGCGAACCCTTTGCATAAATGATGCCACTGGGACTCAGTCTTGACCCTCACCGCCTGCCGCACACCCGTCCCTCCGGCAGGATCCTGCGGCGACACCGCAGGGCGGGGAGGCCCAAAACGCCCGGATCATCGATGCCGTCTGTTCGCTGTGCCTGCTTCCCGTTTTCCCCCACTCTCTCGCGGCCGTGGATGTCGTCCCTGTTGGTTCAGTCGTTGAGCTTCCATAGCGTCGCGCGACCGCGCTGCCCGACCTCGCGGAAAGCACTCCCGTAGCGCTGCTGGAAGCGGGGAAGTTCGAACTCGAAGAGCAGTGCGAATACGGGCGTTCGGTGCTTCGCGACCTCCTGCGCCAGACGCATCGCACTCACGGGGTCGAGAAAGTCGGTGCGAATCACCGGAAAGTCGCTGTAGGTGTAGACCGCCCCACTCACCTGCATGCAGACGACGGCGGCGTTCGCCGGAATCCGCTCCTGCATCCACGCCACGTCGCGGGGGTACTCCACGTCGCCGCGCATGAGATGGATCACGTCGAACGAGCGCCCCCAGTGCAGCGAGGCCGCGCCGGCCCATGCCGCCGCACCCAGCAGCACGCCGGCCAGCAACGGACGAACCGCACGCGAGGAGCCCCAGCGCCTGACGGCCGCCTGTTTCATCGCAAAGGCCGCCATGAGCGCGCCCAGGAGCAAACCGGGGATCCCGGGGAGGAGGAACCGCAGGTACCACCAGGCGTGGTCTGAATGGGAGTAGAACGAGTAGAACGCGACGAAGGGGAGGAACCACGCGGTCACGAGCAGATATCTGCGTTCCCGCCGGATCGCGAAGTAGACGGCCCCGAGAAAGAGCAGGAGGGCAAGCGGCGTCCAGAAGCGCGACAGCCAGAGCGCGAAGTACTCGAGTCGCGGCCAGAAGTACGAGAGGCTGAACTCCGCCGGCAGGTTCCAGTATCCGGTGGCGATCGGATGCCCGTAGGTGTGAAGGTTATAGCTCATGAAGGCGATCGCCACGGGGAGTCCGCCTGCGACGAAACTGAGAAGCGTCCGTCGGCGCCAATCCAACGCCACCGCGATCGCCAGCACGAGCAGCGCGTCGGTAGGCCTGACGGTCACGGCGATTCCGAACCCGAATCCGGCGACGGCGGCGAGGACGGCGGATCGGCGGGAGGCGAGCGCAAGGGCGATCACCGCCGCACACCACGCCGTCGCCAGGCCCTCGCTGAAAAGGCCCGTGTAGAACATCGGGCCCAGGGGCAGGAGGGCGAAGAGAACGACCGCCGCCACACCCCACCAGGGCGGCAGCCCGAGGCGCCGCGCCAGGTAATAGATCAGGAGAAGCGTCGCGATCCCGGCCAGCACGTTGACGAGGACGCACGCGTTGTCCCAGCCGACGAACGGCGCGGCGAGTGCGAGGTGGAGCGGCAGGCCCGGCTCGTATACCGGAACCAGTTCTCCCGGCCGCTTGCCCGGGGAAAACCCGAGCGGCGTGAAAATGGAGGGGTTGTAGGCGCCCATCGTCACGCCGGCGACCGGCCGGAGCGTCCAGGTCGAGCGGCCGCGGGCCAGCAGGCGAGCGAGGTTGTAGTACCCCGAGCCGTCCGCCCCCGATGAGACGCCCGAGCCGTGGCGCACGAGCACGAGGGCGCAGGCCATCACGATGACCGCGAGCGCCCAGACCGCCAATCTCCCGCCGATGCGCCCGACCTGGGCGCCTTCCCCCGCGGCCAGCCCCCCTGTGGCAGTGTCAACCCGACCCGCGCACGAGGCGCCGCCGGGCGAGGAACCGCCAGCCGGCGAGGCAGCCGCGGCCGGTCGACCCAGGCCGAGGCGGCCCAGCAGGCGGACATGAATGGGCATTCCCTTCTTCATCGGGCCGATGCTAACCGGGCGAAAGGCGGTGTCAAGCTGTCGGGATAACGCGCGGGCGGTAGGAGGCACACGAGAACGCGGCCGCGGCCCGGCTCGGAGTCGTGGCGCGGACGGGTGGGCGGTGCTGTCGAAGCGCCAGGCGCTGGTCGACACCGTGCCGGACATCGATCGATGAAGCTTGGGGTTCGGCCCGCCGTCGCGAGATCATGGTCGCCCGCGAACGGCACCCTCCCGAGCGAGTCCTTCCACGGCGTCATGAAGAACACCGCCGGCTCCGACGAGATGCCGAGGATCATCGTCAGGCCCATCAGCGAGCAGATGTTCAGCTCGGTGCCGGTCCACCACAGGTCGGAGAACCCGGCCGGGCCGGGGAGCCGAGCCCCTGATACGGTGCGCTCCTTGCGCATGGAGGCAGGCCCAGATAGCACTCTGCGAGAGAGGCAAGCTGACCGGCGCACGTGCGGCGACAGCGGGTTTCGCAAGGAGATCGCCCAACTCGGCGGGGTGGTGGCCGTGGCGTCCGCTGCGAACGTTCGGCTGTCGAGGCGCGCCAGGGAGGCAAGATGAGTGACGGGGTCTTGTCCCCGTTCCCCTTACCTTCAATAATGTCGACAGGCATGGACGTGGAGGTACCCATCAGACGATGCCGCAGCCTCGATATCGGCTCCTGCCGACCCGCGGTGGGAAGACTCTGAGACAATGACGCCAATGGGCTCGAACGAGGCGAAGCGCTCCACCGCGCCTGCCCTGCCAGGGCACTCGCGCCGAACGTCACGCCTCATCACGGCGGCGACGTGGCTCGCGATCGCGTACGCCGTCGCGATCGCGATCCTTTGTGTCTGGGACGGCCTCCGCATCGCGCGGCCGCCCGCGTCGAACCTCCAGTTCGCCGACGGCGAGTACCGCGTGCAGGGCGTGGAGAAGGGCGACGTCCTGGATGTCGCCGGCGTCCGGCCCGGGGACGAGATCGTCGCCATGAACGGAGAGCGATTCCGCGACCGTCTCGACATGCTGGACCGCTTCCATGCGCTGGCGCCCGGCTCGTCGGTGACGTTCGAGGTGACGCGCGCGGGAGCGCCGCTGCTCCTGCACGTTCGGACCTGGCAGAACCTCTCGATCCGGGAGCTGGCCCCGGTGCTGGCCACGGTGGCCGTGCTGCTGGGCCTCGGCGCGACCGTGATGGTTTTCGGTTCGCGCTCGCCGGCGACGTCGCTCTTCGTGCTGTTCTGCGTGTCCTCGGCGATCAACGACGCGGCGGCGCTCACGGTGATCCCCGGGTCGGCCTGGCCGCAGCGCGTGCTGTCGTTCGCGTACGCGATCACGAGCCTGGTCGGACCGGCGCTGCTCCTGCACCTGTTCCTGACCTTTCCGGTCCGGGGCCGGCTGCAGCGCAGGCTGCTGCCCCTGGTGCCCGTCGCGTACGCGATCCAGCTCGGCCTTGGGCTGTCCTACTACCTTCCGACGGTCATGCCGCGAGCGGTCGGACTCCTCGCCTTGCCTGGGCTTCGCGGCGTGCTCCTGGCCGGCTTCCAGACGAGCGTCGCCGGGTGCTATCTGGTGAGCGCGGTGAGTCTCGCCGCGGTCGCCTCACGGGCCCCCACGGAGCAGATCGGTCGCCAGGCTCGCCTGCTGGTGACCGCGTTCGGGCTCCTGCTGGGTGTCCACCTGCTCCAGGAGGTGCCGCGCCTGATCGCAGGCAGGCACGTCTTCGACCCCTTCACGTTCTCGTTGTCGGACACGATCGTTCCGCTCTTCGTCGCGGCGGCCATCGTCTTCCACCGCATGTTCGGCATCGACGTCCTGGTTCGACACGGCCTCGTCTACGGCGCCGCCTCGGTCGGGGTGGGCGGGCTGTTCGTCGCGACGATGGCGGGCGCCGGGTGGGCAATCGGCCGTGCGTGGCCCGAACTCGACACGGCGGTGATCGCCGTCGCCGCGGCGCTCGCGGCGATCGCCTTCCAGCCGCTGAGGCGGATCGCCCAGGACGGGGTTGACCGCGTCTTCTACCGCAAACGGTACGACTACCGGCGCGCCCTGGGGGAGGCCGCCAACCGTCTCGCGGGTATCCTCGACACGGATGCCGCGGCGCGTTTCCTCAAGGCGCATCTCGACGAGAACATCCAGCCCTCCTGGTCCGCAGTGCTCGGCCGGGGCTTGCCGGGAGCGGCGTTCCTCGCTCTGGGCGAGGCCGAGGCGCCTGTCTGCGAGGGGTCCGAGGCCGAGGCCCTGGAGGATCGGCTGCGAGCCGCGGGCGCCGTCCTCGCGGTCCCAGCGGGCGGCCTTCCGGGCCTGCCGCACGCGGTGCTCATCGCGCCGATCCGGCAGGGCGACGCGGTTCTGGGCGCGATCGTCGTCGGGCCGCGGCGAGCCGACGTGCCCTACCTTCCGGAGGACCGTGACCTCCTCGCCACGCTCGCGAGCCTGGCCGCTCCGGTGCTGGAGCGGTGCCGCCTGCTGCAGGAGCGCTCGCTGCGGGAACGGCTTGCGCTGGTCGGGAGCGCCGCGAGTGCGCTCGTCCACGAGCTCAAGAACCCGCTCGCGGCGGTCAAGAGCACCGCGGCCGTGCTTCGCCGCCGGTTGCCCGATGACCCGCGCGGACGGGAGCTGACCGAGATCATCGAGAGGGAGGTCGACCGGCTCAGCGACGAGGTGGTCGCGGTGCTCGCCTACGTGCGGCCGCCGCGCGGCCAGACCGCCACCGTCGACCTGGAGACGCTCGTTCGCCAGCTCACCAGCGTCGTCGAGGGCGACTTCCGCTCCGCCGGGGTGGAGGTCCAGGTGCACGAGGCGGACGGGCAGTGTGCCATCTCGGGCGACCAGGAGCGCCTGCGCCAGGCGCTGCTGAACCTGCTCCTCAACGCCCGCGAGGCGATGCCAACCGGCGGCGTGGTGTCAGTCGAGCTTCGCCCGTGGCTCGATCGTGAGGGTGCGAGAGTGGGGAGCGAGATGGTGGTCGCCGATACCGGCGCCGGCTTCTCGCCGGAGATCATCGACCGCGTGTTCGAGCCCTTCTTCACCACAAAGCGGCTGGGCACCGGCCTGGGCCTCGCGAACGTGAAGCGAGTGGTGGAAGACCATGGTGGCGCGGTGCTGGTGGGCAACCGCCCCGGCGGCGGAGCGATGGTCACCGTCCGGTTGCCCGGCGCCAAACGGATCCCGGGGTCGAGCGCCGGGTAGAAAGGGTTCTCCATTGTCGAATCGAGCGCGGGTGCTGCTGGTCGACGACGATCCCGGCCTGTTGCGTACCATTCAGGTGCTGCTCGAGGACGAGGGTGGGCTCGCCGTCGAGACGGCGCCTTCCGGGGAGGCGGCGCTGCAGCGGCTCTCGTCTCTCGCGGGGATCCGCCTGGTCGTCAGCGACCTGTCGATGCCAGGGATGGACGGGATCGAGCTGCTGCGCGCGATCCGCGAACGGCATGCCGAGATCCCGGTCATCCTGATGACGGCGTTCGGTACCGTGCGCTCGGCGGTCGAAGCGATGCGGCTGGGCGCCGTCGGCTACCTGACCAAGCCGGTCGACCCCGACGAGCTGCTTCTCCAGGTGGAACGGGCGCTCGAGGCCGCTCGGCTCGCGGGCGAGCACCGCCGCCTGATCGAACGGGCCGGGGACCCCGACAGCTTCGACATCCTGGTCGGCGAGAGCGCGGCCGCCGGCGCGCTCCGGGAGCTGATCGCCAGACTCGCCGCGGTGGACTCGACGGTGCTGCTGCGCGGGGAAACCGGCACCGGCAAGGAGCTGGTGGCGCGACTCATCCACCGCGCCAGCTCGCGGGCCGGCGCCCCGTTCGTCGCCGTCAACTGCACCGCGATCCCGGGCGAGCTGATCGAGAGCGAGCTCTTCGGCCACGAACGGGGCGCGTTCACCGGCGCGACAGCGGCCCGTTCCGGTCGCATCGCCGAGGCCGAGGGCGGTACGCTGCTCCTCGACGAAGTCGGCGACATGCCGCTCGCCCTGCAACCCAAGCTGCTGCGCTTTCTGCAGGAGCGCCGGGCGCGTCGCGTCGGGGGCAACCGCGATTGGGCCGCCGACGTGCGGATCATGGCGGCCACCCACCGCGACCTCGAGCGCGCGATGGCCGACGGTGCGTTCCGCCCCGACCTCTTCCACCGCCTCAACGCGATCCCGGTCACCGTTCCGCCGCTGCGGGCTCACCCCGAGGATATCCCGGCGCTGTGCCGTCACCTGCTCGACAAGCTGGCGCGGCGGGTCGGGCGGCCGGCGCCTGCTCTCGCCGACAATGCCGCGCGCGCGCTGCAGCGCTTGCCGTTCCCCGGGAACGTCCGCGAGCTGGAGAACCTCCTCGAGCGCGCGCTGGTCCTGCGCTCCGGCGTTGCGCCGGGCAGCCCATTGACGACGGCGGACCTGCGGCTCCCCCCCGTGGACCCGGTGGCGGACGGGCTCCCGGCCGTCGCGCTCGAGGGCGGGATGGACCGCCTGCGCGTTCTCGGCGAGCAGGCCGAGCGCGATCTCATCGCGCGGGCGCTCGCCGCCTGGCCGGGTCTTTCGCACGCCGAGATCGCGGCCCGACTCGGCACCAACCGGCGCGTCCTGGAGCTGCGGATCGAGAAGCTCGGCCTGGGCTGATCGGTTCGCCTGCGGGCACTTTCGGACGAGGCCCGGCGGCACCGCCGTGCCGGCGGCGGTACCGCGGGGCCGGTACCTTCGCGTGCATCCGTGCACGCGAAGGTACCCCTGGCGGAACCCTCTCCTCTCCAAGGGACTTCGGACCCATCCCGCGAGCCCTGTCTGTCACGCGCGTGTTCCCCGCGGTGCATCTTGACCCTCCCGGAGCCCGCCGTACCGACGCGCAACCAGTTTAGTTCCAGTCTGATCGCAGGCAGATGCGAACTTCCGGGGAGCTGGCTCCGCGATTGCACCTAACGCTATCGACGGGTCGCGCGCAGGCGGGTTTTCGGGTGCACGACCCCGGAAGAGAGGAGAACACGCGGTGGCAACGAACATCACGAGTTCAGGGAGACACTGGAAATGAGCATTCAAACAGCACTCAAGACCCTGGCTCTGCTCTGCAGCCTGGCGCTGCCCGCCGCGGCTGGTGCCGCCGGTATCATCGGCCTGCCCCGGACCGGGCAGACGACCAGTTACGCCACCGGGGACGACGGCGACCTGAAGGAGGGCGTTGTCTGGCCCGCTCCACGCTTTGCAGACAATACCAACGGGACCCAGACCGACACCCTCACCGGCCTGATCTGGGCGAAGGATGCCGGGACGCCCACCGCCGCCAGCTGCGCGGGGGGGCGAACGGACTGGCAGGGCGCGCTGGACTATGTCGCCTGCCTCAACAGCCACGCCTATCTCGGCTTCAATGATTGGCGGCTGCCCAATATCGTCGAGATGGAAAGCCTCTTCAACGACGGGGCGGCCGATAGCGTCGCCTGGCTGGCCGGCCAGGGTTTCAACAGCGTGCAGACCTATTACTGGTCATCCACGACATACGCCGGCTCGGTGGATCACGCATGGAGCGTCGTTATGTGGAGCGCTCCGCAAGTGTCTCTCTTTGACGCCAAGACAGCCACCACCTATTACGCCTGGCCCGTCCGTGGAACGACTGCTCTTCCTGTCCAGCTCCACCGGACCGGCCAGACCGTGAGCTACGCCGCAGGCGATGACGGGCAATTGGAGGCCGGCGTCGCCTTGCCCGTCACCCGCTTTGCTGCCGATCCCACGGGGCGTTGCCTGACCGATGCGCTGACCGGCCTGACGTGGATCAAATCTCCGCTCTCCACCCTCCGAACGTGGCCGGAGGCCATTGACGATGCCAACAGCCTGAACCTTTGCGGGTATACCGACTGGCGGCTGCCGAACCGCCAGGAACTGCGAAGCCTCGTCAACTACGGTGAGTCGCGCACCGCAGCGGTTCTGAATGCGCAGGGTTTTGGCGGGGTCAAGAACCGGCAATATTGGACCTCCACCACGGATGCGTATGAAACGGGAAGAGCCTGGAGCATCGACCTGGGAAGTGGACTGGACGTCTTCGCATACAAGCCTGGGTACGCCACGCAAACGTTGTTGGCGCTGGCCGTGCGTTCTGGGGCCGCGACCCCGCCGACCGGGCATGCCCTGTCCGGCCGCGTCACCTCGGGCGGCTCGGGCCTGGCGGGCGTCACGCTCACCCTGGCCGGCCCGACCGACCAGGTTACCCAGACCGACGCCAATGGCGACTATGGCTTTTCAGACCTGCCCGACGGCGGCTACACACTCACCCCGGCCAGGATCTACTCCGCCTTCACCCCGCCCCAGCGGGCGTTGGCGCTATCCGGGGCGGATACGGCAGGGATGGATTTCATGGCGGCCCCGACTACGGCGTATGGCTTCGTGGACCTGAGCGATAACCCGGCGGGCTTGCTGAACGGCAATAATCAGAACCTGAGCGACATCAGGCACGTCACGGCGGGTGAGGTCACCCGCCTACTGATCACCAGTTCCAATCCCGCGCGGGTCTACCGCTCGACCGACGGCGGGGCGACCTTGCAGTCGGCGGACCTCAGACACGGGGCGCAGGCGGTCTATATGTTCCCCGATGGACAGACGGCATTCGCCGTCGGTGGATCGTATGGCTCGAAGTCTACTGACGGCGGGCAGAGCTGGACCCGGACCACCATCGGCGGCACGCTCTACGCCGTCTTCTTTGCCAACAGCAGCATCGGCTATGCGGCCGGCAATGCGGGGTTGCTCTACCGAACCTCCGACGGCGGAGCAACGTGGGTACTGAAGAACTCTTATTGGAATCGCACGATTGATTCGATCTGGGTGCCGGACAGCAACGCCCCGGATACGGTCTACTACACAGTTGCAAATGCCGCATCGACCCTGGCCAGGTCCACGGATGGCGGGGCTACGTTCCAGATTGTGAACCTGCCTGAAATCGGTAATGCAGCCATGAGCGATCTCTTCTTCAAAGACGCCGGCACCGCCTGGACCGCGGGTGGTAACGGGGAGATCTTCAAGCTCAGCGGCGGCATCTGGAGCAAGAAGATTACGCCGGTCACGGTATCGTTGAGTGCCATCGCTTTCGCGCCGGACGGCTTGAACGGCTGGGCGGTAGGCATGGGCGGTACGATCCTGCGCACGACCGACGCTGGCGAATCCTGGACGCAAGTCGGGAGCGAGTTGGGGGTTCTCGAAAACCTGGCTGGCGTCACGGTGGTCTCGGCCACCGAAGCCTACATCGTCGGGTACGGCAATACCTTCCTGAAGTACACGAGCATTGCGGCGGCGCTGGCGATCACCACCGCCTCGCCGCTGCCTGCCGGTGTGGTGGGCCAGGCGTACAGCCAGACGTTCACCTCGACCGCCGGCGCGGGCGGCCCGTACTCGTGGAGCGTGACCTCCGGCTCGCTGCCCGCCGGCCTGCTGCTGTCGTCGGGCGGGGTTCTCAGCGGCGACCCGACCACGGCGGGGAACTCCTCGTTTACGGTGCAGGTGACGGACGTCGCCGGCAACACCGGCTCCGCCCCGTTCACCTTGCAGATCAACGCGCCGGCGGCGCTGGCGATCACCACCACCTCGCCGCTGCCTGCCGGCGCGGTGGGCCAGGCGTACAGCCAGACGTTCACCTCGACCGCCGGCGCGGGCGGCCCGTACTCGTGGAGCGTGACCTCCGGCTCGTTGCCCGCCGGCCTGCTGCTGTCGTCGGGCGGGGTGCTCAGCGGCGGCCCGACTGTGGCGGGCGACTCCTCGTTTACGGTGCAGGTCACGGACGTCGCCGGCAACACCGGCTCCGCCCCGTTCACATTGCAGATCAACGCGCCCTTGGCGGCGATCCCGACGCTCGGCGAGTGGGGCAGGCTCGGGTTCATCCTGCTGGTGGTGCTGATCGGATTCGATGTCCTGCGGCGCAGAGGGGATCTGGCGTGAGGGAGGGAGCGCCGCGAGACAACCGCGCGCATTCGCGCCGCGGTCCCGCGTCGCGCCGGAAGGCCAACGGCATGACCGATGCCCGCCGCGTCCTCGTCGTCTCCGGCGACGCGGACCTGGTGCGGAGCCTACAGATCCTCCTCGAGGACGAGGCCGGGGTCGGGGTGATCCCGGCCGGCCCCGGCGAAACGGCGATCGCGACGTTGGAGCGGGACCAAACCGTGGTCCTCGCGCTCCTCGATCTCGACCAGCCACCGGCCGCGTTTCCTTCGCTCTTGCCCGAGGTGCCGGTCGCCCGCATGACCGTGCCGGTGTTGGTGATGACTGCGTACCCGTCTCCGGACCGTCTTCAGCGGGCGAGAGAGCTCGGTGCCCTGGCCTGTCTCGCCAAGCCGATCGACCCCGAGGAGTTGCTCGCACAGGTCCGCCAGGCGCTGGCGGGGTCGGGCCAGGATGTCGGCCCGGCCGGTGGTTTGAGGGAAGGAGGTTGAAGATGAGAGTCAAGCCTGCTCCTGCCTCATTACCCCCGAAGCTCACTCTGACCCGGCGAATGCGATATCTGGGAGTTCGCAGCGGAGGAGTCCTTCGGGGGTTGCTCGGACACCGGCAAACGCCGTGGCTGTGGATCGTCTTGCTGGTTTGTCTTGGAACTCCGAAGCCGGCCTGGGCAGAGAAGCGGGTGTTGGAGCGCTTCGATACTCCCTCTCAGAAGATCACGGTTGTCGAGGACACGACAGTTGGGGAGCGGTACCTGTTCAGCGCGCTGGCGGGTGATCGGGCGCACGAGCAGGGAGAAAGAGGAGAACACATGATGGCCAGGAAGCTGCGTTGGGGGGTTCTGCTGCCGGTTGCGGTCGGCGTTCTCGGTTTTGCCGGAGGGGCGGTGGCGGGAACGACACAAATCCACGTCGAGACCGAGGAGGGCGGCGACATCCACACGGGCAGCCGGACCCAGTGGACAACCGAGCCGCAGAACACCAAGGGGACCCTGTTCTGGAACGGGTCGCTGTGGGTAACCAACGACACCGCGGCGCACATGTACTTCACGGACCTCCGCACCGGAAAGAGGCTGCAGGAGTACACCGTCACGGCGGTCGACTCGAGCGCGTCGCTGCTTGGGCTTCTCCCGGGGATTCCGGCGGGCTTCGCGGTCACGAAGACGCTCTACTCGTACTCAGCCCCGGCATCGGCCGGAGGCCGCGCCTACACCTACTCGGCGATCCAGTACGAGGTGGTGCAGCCGGACGGGACCAGGGCCCTCCTCCGGTCGCGCGGCACCGGGGCGGGGACCGGCCAGGCGCACTTCGACGTCTATGTGGAGGATAAGGCAGGCAACACGACGGGGATCCTGGGCGACCCGGTCTGGTTTCACTTTGTCGGGATGACTCCGGCCCAGGCTGCGGCCCAGACCCCAGACCTCGGCGGGAGCACCGTCCGCGGGAGCCTCCCGACCTGCGGCGAGCCGACCGAGAGGGCGCGCTACTGGATGGACATGAACGGCGGGTCCGACATGGGGGGCTTCACCTACCTGCTCAAGACGTCATGCTTCGATCCGGCTTCCGTCCGCACGGTCGCTCTCGGCACGTCCTTCGTCACCGTCTTCAGCGCGATGTACATGGACGGCAATAATCAGCTCCAGGAGCTCCGCTTCGCGCCGGCGCTGGTCTCCGAAAGCGGTGCCGCCGAAGGCTCGGAGCCGATCCCGGCGCTCGGCGAGTGGGGCAGGCTCGGGTTCATCCTGCTGGTGGTGCTGATCGGGTTCGACGTCCTGCGGCGCATCCGGGACCTGGCGTGAGGGAGGGAGCGCTGCGAGGCGCCGGGCGGGACGGACGCCCGCCGCGTCCTCAACCGTGGACGTGACGCCCGGCGCTACTCCGCGGCCGGGTCGGGTGCGGGGCGGCGCCTGCGCAGCAGGCTGAACAGCACCGGCAGGAGGAGGAGCACGGCCGGCAGGGTGAGGACGAGGCCGGCGATGATCGCGATCGCGAGCGGCTGCAGCATCGCGGCGCCCTGGCCGATGCCGAGGGCCAGCGGCAGTAGCGCGAGGATCGCCGCCAGGGCCGTCATCACGATCGGGCGGAAGCGCAGCCGCCCCGCCTCGATGAGCGCCTCGACGAACGGCACCCTCCCGAGCGAGTCCTTCCACTGCGTCATGAAGAACACCGCGGCTTCCGACGAGATGCCGAGGATCATCGTCAGGCCCATCAGCGAGGAGATGTTCAACTCGGTGCCGGTCCACCACAGGCCGGAGAACACGGCGGTGGCGGCGAACAGGTCCATGACGAGGATGGCGACGGGAGCGGCGAACGACTCGTACTGGTAGAGCAGCACGAGGAAGACGAGCAGCGCCGCGGCGACGAGCACCGTCAACAGGCCGCGGAACGACGACTGCTGCTCCCGGTAGAGCCCGCCGTATTCGACGTAGACCCCCGCGGGCAGGGCAACGCCGGCGACCGTGCGGCGCACGTCGCGCATCACCGAGCCGAGGTCGCGCCCGAAGATCCGCCCGGTGACCGCAACCATGCTCTTGAGGTCCTCGCGGGTGAGCTGAGGTTGCCCTACCTCGGTCTCCAGCGTCGCGACCTGGCCGAGCCGCACGAGCGTCCCCCCCGGCGTGAACAGGCGCAGGTTGCGGATGCGGTCGAAACGCGAGCGCACGTCCGGCGCGGTCCACACGCGGATGCCGACGGTCTTCTCCCCGCGCTGCACGGTGGTCGTCACGTCGCCTTCCAGGGCGATCCGCCCCAGCCGCGTGACGGTTTCGGGATCGAGGCCGAGCATCTCGGCCTTGAGCCGATCCACCCGGATGCGCACGGCGTCGCCCGCGAGGACGACGCCACTTTTGACATCGACGACGCCGGGAATCGTGGTGATGGTGTTCGCGACGCGGACCGCTTGCTCGCGCAGGACCGCGGCGTCGGGGCCGAAGAGCTTGACCTCGATCGGCTGCGGGACCGCGGTGAGGTCGCCGATGAGGTCTTCCATGAGCTGCGCGAACTCGATCTGGAGGCCCGGAACCTCG
>NCBR01000137.1 GCA_002279285.1 Acidobacteria bacterium 37-71-11 | reverse complement strand
CGCCGCGGCGTTCGGTATCGTGGAAGGGAACCTCACGGTGCTCCTCCACTCCGGCTCGCGCGGCCTCGGGTACCAGGTGTGCGACGACGCCCTGGCGGCCATGCGCGAGGGCGCCGACCGCCACGCCGCTCCCCTCCCCGACCCGCAGCTCGTCGCGGCGCCGGCGTCCTCTCCCGAAGGCAGGCGCTACCTCGCGGCGATGCGGGCCGCCGCCAACTTCGCCTGGGCCAACCGCCAGGTGATGATGGCCCTGATCGAACGCGCCATGACCCGGATTTTCGGCGGCGACAGAGAGTCGTTCGGCTTCGCGCTCGTGTACGACGTGGCCCACAACATCGCCAAGCTCGAGGAGCACGAGGTCGCGGGCGCACGCCGCCGGCTCCTCGTCCACCGCAAAGGCGCGACCCGTGCGTTCCCCGCCGGTCACCCCGAGGTTCCCTCCGCCTACCGCGCCGTCGGCCAGCCCGTGTTCATCCCCGGCGACATGGGGCGGCCATCGTTCGTGTGCGTGGGCACCGGCGCGGCGATGCTGGAGACGTTCGGCTCGGCCGCCCACGGCGCCGGCCGCACGATGTCGCGCCACGCTGCCCGCCGCGCGAGCAGCGGGCGCGACCTCCTCAAGGAGATGGAGCGGCGCGGCGTGCTCGTCGCCGCCCACTCCCCGAAGACGCTCGCCGAGGAGATGCCGGAAGCCTACAAGGACGCGGCCGACGTGGTCGAAGCGCTGCGCGTCGCCGGCATCGCCCGCCCCGTCGCCCGCCTCCGCCCGATCGGGGTCGTGAAGGGATGAACCGTTTCAGACCAGGGTTTGGCAACCGTGACGAACCTGGCACCCAACCCGGCACCCATTTCTCGCTGCGCGTACGCAACACCGTCGCGCGCTGTGCCTGCCTCGGCGTGCTGGCGATGTTGCTGCTGGCGGCCGGATTCGCGTTCTCCGACTGGACCCTCGGGGAGCTGTCCTGGACCGCCTGGCTGGTGGGTGCCGGCGTCGCGCTCGGCGTCTTCTGGGGGGTGCGGGTGTCCGCCCTCGCACCGCTGCAGTCTGGCCCGTTCACGGCACTCGTCGTCGCGCTGGTGATCCTCCCGCGGTTGGCCTGGGTCATCGCCGTGCCCACGCTGCCGGTGTACGACTACGAGCGATATCACACGGCAGCCCTCGCCCTCCTGCACGGCGCAACCCACGGCGCGCCAGTCCAGGACTTCGGCGTCGTGACCTTCCTCGCAGTGTTGGCCTCGGTCTTCGGCCCAGGGCTGATGGCCGGCAAGCTCGCCAACGTGGTGCTGGCCGTCGTGACCGCCCTGCTCCTGCTCGCGCTCGGCCGCAGATTGTTCGGCGAGCCGGCGGGGCGCGCCGCGGCGCTGCTGTTCGCGCTCTGGCCGGCCGATATCTCATTCCGGAGCGTCTTTGCCACCGAGTTCGGCTTCGTTCTGGGCTGGCTGGCGGGAAGCCTCGTGCTCCTGCGCGCCGCCGGCAAACAACGGGGCGCTACTCTCGAATTTGTCTTGGCCGGAGCGCTCTTCGGCCTCGGCAGCGTTTTTCGTCCCGTCGGGGCGCTGCTGGTGCCGGTGGCACTGGTGTGGCTCGCGGCCAGGACGCGGGGCCGGCTCTCACGTGTGGTCGCGCGGGGCATCGCACTGACGGCCGGGTTCATGGTCGTGCTCGCCGTCCAGTTCGCCGTGGGCCGGGTCCTGGGCTTCGACGTGCGAGCCTCCACCCTCGGTCTCAACATCATGAACGGTACCGACGCGGCGGCGGAAGGGCAGTACAGCGATGAAAGCGCGGCGGTCTTCTACCACTGGGTGGAGCGCGAAGGGCCGCGCCGCGCTCTCGTGACGGCGGCTCGCACGGGCTGGCGCCGGATCACCTCAGAGCCGGCCGCCTTCGTCGGCCTCGCTCTTGCGAAGTACGGTGTGATGTGGGGCAACGATTCATACGGGATCTACTGGAGCACCATGGATGTCCGCGACGGTCCGGCGGGCGCATGGGCCTCGGCGCACCAGGAGGACCTGTTCACAGTTTCGCAGTTCTACTACCTCGGGCTTCTGGTATTCGGCATCCTCGGAACCTGGCGTTATGTTCGCCGCCGCTTCGTGCGCAGCGTCGCGCTGCTCCTGCTGGCTCTCCCCGCGTTCGCCCTCATCCACGTCGTGCTCGAGGTGCAGAGCCGCTACCACTACCCCCTCGCCTACGTGGTGCTCCTCCTCGCGGGTGCGGGCCTCGTCTCGGCGGGACCTCGGGTAGCGGGCTCTCCGGCACCCCACGCGTGAGCGTTTTCGTTCGTGGTGGAGATGTCCGACCCGGGTTGCGGTCGCCGCTCGCCTCTACCTCCGGGGCTCGCGGTTCGCAGCGATGATACGTTCCCGGTACGCCGCCACCCGTTCCCGCACCGCCGCCTCGTTCACCGTGAGGACGCGACCCGCCGCCATCACCACCTCGCCGTCGATGACGACCGTGTCCACGTCGCTGGCCTTGGTCGCATAGACGAGCAGCGAGTACGGGTCGTAGGAAGGGATCTGGTGAAGGCTGTCGGTGCGCACCAGGATCAGGTCGGCCCGCTTGCCGACCTCCAGCGACCCGATCGCCTGCTGCATGCCGACGGCTTCGGCGCCCAGGCGCGTCGCCATGGCCAGCGCGGTGCGGGCGGCGAGCACCGTCGGATCGCCGCTCGTCACCTTGGCGAGCTTGGCCGCGGTGTCGATCTCCTCCCACAGCGACAGGTCGTTGTTGGAGGCCGCGCCGTCGGTGCCGAGGCCGACCGCGACCCCCGCTGCCAGCAGCGCGGGAACGGGTGCCACCCCCGCGGCGCCCTTCATGTTCGACTGGGGGCAGTGCGCCACGCCGACCTTACGCTCGGCCAGCAGCGCGATCTCCGCCGGCGTCGGCCAGATCATGTGCGCCGCCACCACTCGATCGTCGAGGATGCCGAGCCCCGCCGCGTACTCGACCGGCCCTTTGCCATACTTCTCGCGAATCAAATCCGCCTCCGAGCGAGCCTCGGCCAGGTGCATGAGCATCGGCACGTCGTGCTTCGCGGCCAGGGCGTGCGCCTCCCGCAGGTGGTCGGCCGACACGGTGTACGTGGCGTGCGGCGCGACCGCCGGCGTGATCAGCCGGTGACCGCGCCACTTCGTCACGAACCGTTCGGTGTACGCCAGCGCATCCGCCCAGCTCTTGTTGTCGGGAGCGGGGAAATCGATCAGCGTCTCCCCGACCACCCCCCGCATCCCGCAGGCGGCCGCCTCCTCGGCGATGGCGTCTTCGAAGTAGTACATGTCGACGAAGGTCGTGACCCCGCCGCCCAGCATCTCGAGGCAGGCCAGGCGCGTCCCCCAGCGCACGAACTCCTCGTCGACGAAGCGAGCCTCGAGCGGGAAGATGCGGCGGTACAGGAACCCCTTCAGGTCCAGGTCGTCGGCCACCCCGCGGAACAGCGTCATCGGCACGTGCGTGTGAGCGTTGATCAGGCCCGGCAGGACGATCCGGCCGGAGGCGTCGAGACGCCGCGCGCCGGGGAACCGCTTCGCGAGCTCCGCCGCCGGACCCACCGCCTCGATCCGATTGCCGCGGACGGCCACGGCCCCGTTGGGGATCACCGTCCCCGCCTCGTCCATCGCGACGACCAGGCCCCCGTCCACCAGCCACACGTCCGCCGCCGCGGCCGGCGTCGCGAGCACCCACACCGCGGCGACGACGAGCGCCGCAACCCGATGGCGTGCCATCGCAGCCTCCCCTGTACTCAACCGTGCGACCGATCGTGACCGGCCGCAACGAGGCGGGCGGGGATCGTTCCCCGCCCGCCGATCTCGAGCAAGACGCGCGGGCCTAGAGCTTCACGCCGAACTCCACGCCGATGATCCGCGGATCGTTCGTCATCCCGGTCAGGTTGTCGAAGTCGATCCCGCCCTGCAGGATCTTCTTGTTGGCGATGTTCCGCCCGAACAGCGCGACCTGGTACTTGCCCTGGTTCCAGCCGTACCCCACGCGCAGCCCGAGCTCCAGACTGTCGGAGTGGAACTCCTTGGACTCGTAGAGGAGGAAGCTCTTGTCGCTCGAGTAGGCCCAGTCGAAGCTGGCGAAGTACCCGCGGTTCAGCGGGTCCGACTGGTAGTTGAGGAGCCCGGAAAAGATCCACTCGGGCGCGTACGGCAGGCTGTTGCCGTTGATCAACGCCAGCCCGGCGCCGTTGATCGGGTTGGTGACCGTGCACCCGCCGCCGCACGGCGCCACCGTGAGGTTCCTGTCGTCGATCTTGGTCGAGTTCCACGAGAGGCCGACGCTGCCGAACCAGTTCGGCGTCGGGATGTACTCGACGTCGGCCTCGAAGCCGTGGCCGTTGGTGCGGTGGGCGTTCAGCAGCGTGGCGACGTTGTACTGGCCGCCGACCGCTGTGAGCTGCTGGCCGTCCATCTGGAAGACGTACGCGGCGAGGTTCAGCCGCAGCCTCTGGTCGGCCACGATCGACTTCATCCCCACCTCGAACGAGCTGATCGTCTCGGCCTTGGCGACCGAGACGCCGTTGGTCGCCGGGTCCTGGCCGTCCGAGAAGTCGGGCGCGAACATGATGCGGCCCTGGATGCTGGGGCCGCGGTAGCCGGTGGCGACCCTCGTGTAGAGGTTGACGTCGGGTGCGGCCGTGTAGAACGCGCTCAGGTCCCAGCTCACGTTGCTGTCCGACGTGTGCCTCGTGATCGGGTGGGTCAGCGGCGGCTGGAACAGCGGCTGCGGCCGGTCGGCGGAGAAGTCCTTCGTGTCGTTGGTGTAGCGCAGCCCACCCCGGAGCGACCAGCGCTCGGAGAGGTTGACGTTGCCCGAGGCGAAGAAGGCGTAGCTGTCGGTCTTCTGGTACTGCGTCGCGTAGCCGTTCTGCGGGTTCCCGGCCGTCAGGCTGTCGTAGCTGAACGAGTCGATGTCGACCTTCTCGTTGAAGTAGTACGCGCCGACGATCCAGTTGAACACCTCGGCGCCGTTGCTGGCCAGGCGCAGCTCCTCGGTGACCTGCGCGAGGTACGGGATCCCGTCCGCGCTCTCGGAGGAGAACGGGATGAACCCCGGCCCGTAGTGGCCTTCGCCCAGGGACGCCGCCCCGTAGCCGCCGTCGATGTCGCCGCGGCTGTACATGTTGTTGATCCGCTCGTAGCCGGTGACCGAGGTCACCGTCGTGGAGCCGAGGTTGTAGTCCATCTTGAGCACGCCGCCCAGGGCGCTGATCAGCTGCTTGTTCATGCCGTCCTGGTAGACGGTGTCCTGCTGGAAGCCGGGGACGAAGTCGTTGCTCCCCTTTTGGATGATGTTGGCACGGAAGATCCGCGCCGTGCCGTCCACGTGCCAGCCGTGCACGTTGAACAGAGCGGTGAAGTCCTCGCTGGGCTTCCAGAGGAACTGCAGGCGGGCGGCGCCGGTCTCGTGCCCGCCGAGGGCCGGGTTCTTGCCCGTGTACCCCGACCACCTGTTGTAGACCCAGTCGCTCTGGGACTGCCACAACGCCGAGAAGCGTGCCGACAGGGTGTCGGAGATCGCCCCGCCGATGCCCCCGGTGATGTCCACGTTGTTGTAGGACCCGTAGGAGGCGCTCCAGTCCGACTCGAACTCCTTGGTCGGCTTCTTGGTGTCGAACTTGACCACCCCGGCGGGCGTGTTGCGCCCGAACAGCGTCCCCTGCGGGCCGCGCAGCACCTCGATGCGGTCGAGGTCGAACAGCGGCATCCCCTTCACGATCGGGTTCTCCATCACGACCTCGTCGACCACCATCGACACCGGTTGCGACGCGTTGAGGTCGAAGTCGGTGTTGCCGAGGCCGCGGATGTAGAAGCGCGGGAACGCACGCCCGAACGATGATTCGAGCGTGAGGCTCGGCACGCGGCCCGAGATCGCGCGGATGTCCGGGCCCGCGGTGAGGATGATGTTGAGGTCCGTGCCGGAGAGCGTCGAGATCGCCACCGGGATCTTCTGGACGTCCTCCGGGCGCTTTTGCGCCGTGACCACGATCTCCTCGACGGCTCGTCCCACCGGCTCTTCCTTCTTCGGCTGCACCTGCTCGTCCTTTTGCGGTTCCTGCTGCGCCTCCTTCACCGCCTCCTTTCCCGTCTGCCCGCCCTCCTGGGCGAAGCAGGGTCCCCCGACGGCCATCCCCAAAAGTGCGAGCACCAGGATGCCCGCGATCCGCCACGCCGATTTGCTTCCCATGACGGTGCCTCCTCCGTGAGCACGAACCGCGATTCAGTTGGTTGCTGTCTACAGAGACTAACATAGCGGCCGTCGCAAGTCCCATGTCTTTACGGCAACGGTATCGCGCCAAGAGGTTGGCCAACGGGACGCAGAACTGCAGCGCGTCTTGAGCCGAGGCGCGAGCGGCGCGTCTCGGGTCGTCAGGGGCCGGGTGGGCACGCATCGAAGCCAGCCAGGAGCCTTACAGTGACGACGAGGGGGCGGAGGCCACGATCCTCCGTTTCGATGCCAACGAGCTCACCGGCAAGGGGTTCGCTCGGGACGAGCCGACGCCCCCGCCCGCCCATGCAGCACCGTCGGGAGCCACCGCACCAGGATGTTCCGGCGGCTAACGCCTCGGCAGCGAGCGGACGCGCAGCTCGACGCGCGTCGGCGTCCGCTCGGAGACCACGGTGACGATGAGCTGCGCCGGTGCGATCCCCGGCGCCGCGGCGAGCGCGCGGTAGCTCGCCGGCGGCACGTCCCGGAACGTCGCGATTCCGCTGGCGTCGGTCCTCGCCGTCCGCGTCCGGAACGCCGCCTGGCCAAGGCGCTCCAGCGTCACTGTGACGCCCTCCCGCGGCCGATCGGCCCCATCGAGGATCACCACCGTCACCGCGTTCTCCT
>NCBR01000136.1 GCA_002279285.1 Acidobacteria bacterium 37-71-11 | reverse complement strand
TCCACCAGCGCCGCGGCGGCCTCCGGGTCGTCCTCGCACTCGAAGAACCCGAAGAACCCCCACTTGTCGTTGTGGTAGGCGTTGTGCGCCCGGTTCGTGATCGCCGCGATCCGCCCGGCAACGCGGGTTCCGCGCCAGGCGAGGAAGATCTCCCGATCGGCGGCGCCATCGGCATAGAACGGGTGTTTCTTGTCGAGCGCCCCGCGCACCTGCTTCTTGAGCGGCGGCACCCAGCATGGATCGCCGGCGTACAAACGCCACGGCAGGTCCACGAACCGCCGCAGGTCGCCGGACGTCTGGACCGGAACGACTCGCAGCGCCGCCGTGCTCACCGGATGATCCCGACTTCCCGGCCGACCTTGGCAAAGGCGGCAAGCGCCCGTTCGAGCTGTGGCCGGGTGTGAGTCGCCATGTACGAAGTGCGCAGCAGCGCCCGTCCCGGCGGCACCCCCGGCGACACCACGGGGTTCACGAACACGCCCTCCTCCTGCAGCCGCTTGGCCATGACGAACGCGAGGGTGTCATCACCGACCAGCACCGGGATCACGGGGGTGACGGATTCGCCGGTGTCGAAACCGAGCGACCTGAACCCGGCGGCCATGAAGCGCGTGTTCTCCCACAGCCGTTCGCGGCGCTCGGGCTCGCGCTCGATGATCTCCAGCGCTTTGAGCACCGACGCCACCGAGGCCGGCGGCGCCGCCGCCGAGAACATCATCGAGCGGGCGGTGTGTTTGATGTAGTCGACCACCTTGGCCTCGCCCGCGATGAACCCGCCGACGCTGGCCAGCGACTTTGAGAACGTGCCCATGATGAGGTCAACGTCGTCCTCGAGGCCGAAGTGTTCGGCGGTGCCGCGGCCGTGCGTGCCGAGCACGCCGATGCCGTGCGCGTCGTCGACCATCACGCGGCACCCGTGCGGTTTCACGGCCTTGACGAGTCCGGGCAGATTGACGAGGTCCCCCTCCATCGAGAACACGCCGTCCACCACCACCAGGGCGGCCCTCTTCGAGTCGTGGACCTCGAGCCTTCTGGCGAGGTCGTCCATGTCGTTGTGGTGGAACTTGACGACCGACCCGAACCCGAGCCTGGCGCCATCGATGATACAGGCGTGGTCGAGCTTGTCGAGGTACACGACGTCGCCGCGCTCGACGAGGCACGAGATCACGCCGAGGTTGACCTGGAAGCCGGTGGAGAACGCCAGCGCCGCCGGCTTGCGCATGAACGCGGCCAGCTTCTCCTCGAGTTCGACGTGGATATCGAGGGTGCCGTTGAGGAAACGCGAACCTGCGCAGCCGGTGCCGTACTTCGCGATCGCATCCTGGGCCGCGCGCTTGACCTCGGGGTGGCTGGTGAGGCCGAGGTAGCTGTTGGATCCCAGCATCACCACCCGCTTGCCGTCGATCACGACCTCCGGGTCCTGCCCCGACGAGATCGTCCGGAAGTAGGGGTAGAGGCCGGCTGTCTTGATCGCGTCCGCGGTGTCAAATTTGTAGCACTTCTCGAAGATATCCACGCCGCCTCCAGGCCCTTCGCGGTTCCGACCGTTACGCCTCCGGCATGGTAACACGCTGCTAAATCCACCCGTGACGCCGGTACCACGCCCAGGTCGTGGCGGCCCCGGCCGCCAGGGGGACAAACCCTGGCAGGCCGAGCGCCGCGAGCGAGGCCGCCGTACGCGCCGACCAGTGGCGCGCCAGGAGTTCCCGCGCCTTGTCCGAGGTCAAGGCGATCCGCCTCATCCCGAACTTCTGCAGGAGGTCGCCCCCCAGGCCCAGAACGCGGATCACCGCCCCGGGAACTTCGACGACCCGGGCCCGCAACCCGCCGCTTGCGGCAAGAGCGCGCACGAGATCTGTCATCGCCATCGGCTTGGGCTCCCCAAGGTGGAACACGCGACCGTCGGCGCCACCGGCGGCGGCCGCAAGGACCCCCCGCACCACATCCGCGACATACGCCACGCTGACCCACCGCTCGCCGCCGGGGATCGGCACCAGGCCGCGCGCCGCCATGCGAAAGAAGTGCAGCACGTCGATGTCGCGCGGGCCGTAAACCGCCGGCGGGCGAAGGATGACCCAGGGCCCGGCGTGCACGCGCGCGGCCGCCTCCCCTGCCAGCTTGGAGCGCCCGTACGCCGAGATCGGGTGGGGTTCGTCCTCGGGCGCCGAGCCCTCGGGCTCCTGGCACGGGCCGACGGCGGCGAGCGACGACACATGCACGAGGCGGGCCGCAGGGGCTCGGGCGGCCAGCGCCGCGACGAGGTTCTCGGTCCCGGCGCGGTTGACCCGATCGAAGCGCGCCGCACTCTCCGCCCGCACCAGGCCGGCCAGGTGGATGACAGTGCCGCACCCCGCCACCAACTCGCCGAGCGCGCCAGGGTCGTCGAGAACGCCGCGAACCACGTCCGCCCCCGCCCCATGCCCTTCGGTAAGACGGCTCGCATCGCGAACGAGCAAACGCGGCCGGACCCCCGCCTCGATCAGCGCCGCGACCACATGGGTGCCGACGAAACCGGTTGCGCCCGTCACCGCGACCGGCGACGCCACGGCCGGACACCAGGCTGCAAGCTCCTCGGGGCCGATCGCCGCCGGCAGCGCGCACCACCGCGTCGCGCCGCTCCCGTTCATTCCCCTGCGCCCGGTCCCGAGTCCCCGGTCCCCGGCTCCTCGCCGTACTCACCCCAGGTGTGGGGCGTCTCCCAGACGCGGATCCGTTCCAGCCGCACGGTGTCAGGGACTCGGTAGGTCGCGCCGCCCGGGGTGCGAACTTCCATGCCCGGCCGGAACGCCCGGTTGACCGCGCCGAAAAGGTGTCTGGCGAGCACCTCGGTGGTCGGATCGCCCTCCTCGAGCAGGACCACCCGCTCGGCGAACGGGGCGAAGGCGTCCCTCAGCGGGTCGCTCGCCGCGAGCAGCATGGCGTGGTCGAAACGCTCCAGTTCCCGCACCACCACGGTCTTAAGCGCCTTGTAGTCGCACACCATGTCGTTGCCGTCGAGCGCGTCCGCCCGCAACACGACCTCGATTCTCCGAGTGTGCCCGTGGGGAAACCGGCACTTCTCCGGGTGCTTGGACAGCCGGTGTCCCGACTCGATCTCGAAAAGCCTGGCAATACGGTACGTTCCCAACTTCGACCCTCCGCGCAGCCGGAAGTCTACAGGAACGACCGCCGCAGCGGCCAAGGCAGGGCGCCGAACTCCGGACATACGGCACAAAAGGCGCGTGGTCCGCGGCGGCTAATGGGATTCCTTCTTCGGAGGCACCAGCGGCGCCAGATCCGGGACACGCTCGCGGAGGACGTACTGGATCCCCACCCTCGTCCGCGGCGCCTTGCTGGTTCCAAACGGCGGGACATCCGCGAGGATGACCAGCGAGCCGTGGATCGCGGTGCCCTTCGCGGGCAATGGACCGGTACAGAATTTCGGGACCCGGCCCAGTTGGGTCGTGCCCAGATGAACCGCCGACTCGGAGGCGGGCGACGCCGATTGGGTGACCTTGACCGGAGCCATCGCCACGACGACGAGCTGGTAGCCCGGCGTATCCCCGCCGACCTGGAAATTTGCGACAGTATCCATGAGAGACCCGCCCGTGCCCTTGTACTCGAGGCGCTCACCGTTCTTCTTGTACACGAGCACGCCGGTGTAGGCGATGTTGGAGGACTGCTCCTTCTGCGTTTCCCAGCGCCCCCACCCGTCCTCCCGGTCCAACTGCTTCAGGTAGTACCGCGCCGTGGCCGTCAACTCCAACGTGGCCTTGACGTCCCCGTCCTCGTAGGCGTCCTTAGCGTGCCACGTGATGTCGAGCACCCACTCGGGGACGGACGTGAAGGCCTTGAGCGAGATGACCGGCGGCTTCGGGGCCTGGGCCCAAACGCCGGACGGCGCCGTCACCCCCAGCCCCAGGAGAACCGCGGCGCCGGCAACGATGGCGCGGACCTTGGTGACGCGACGAGCGTTCATAAACGCCTCCTTGCCCGGACAACCGGGCCCACCCTCCCGCGATGACGTCGCTGCCCTGCTACTGCTTCACCAGCTCCACCCGGCGGTTCTTGGCCTTGCCGTCTTCGTTGTCGTTGGAAGCGACGGGAGCATAGGGACCGCACCCGTAGGCCCGAAGGCGGCCCGCCGCGATGCCGTGGTCGCGGACGAGCGCCTGCATCACGGACTGTGCCCGATCCTGGGAGAGCTTGAGGTTGTGGTCCGCCGCCCCGGTGGTGTCGGTGTGGCCCACGACGAAGATTCTAAGGTTCTGATCGGCCTGGAGGAGCTTGGCGATCTCCGCGATGGCCTGCGCCGATTCGGGCTTGATGCCGGCGCTGTCCGTGTCGAACGTGATGCCGTAGACCGCCGCGTGTCCCGTCGCCCTCAGGTCGTTGGAGAAGACGTCGGCGTTGGCGACCACGTCCTGCTTCATGGCGTCCCGCTGGATGATGCGCAGGCCGTGCTTGCCGGTGAAATCTGCCCACACCTCGATCCAGAACTCCTTCCCGTCCTTGGTCACCTTCAGCGTGTCGAGCCCTCTCCTGCTCCACACGATCGTCCCGCCCAACTTCTGGACGGCGTTTTCGTAGTTGCGAGCGATCTGGAGCTGGCTCGGCTTCGCGGTGAGGTCCCCGTTCGGGTAGTAGGTGACCTCCCAGAACTGGCCCTCCACCTCGGACTTCTTTCCCTGTGCGACTTCGAAGGCGTGAGAGTCGAACTGCGTCTGTTTGCAACTGCCGATCCAGTACCCCGGCATCCTCGTGAAAAGCGGGTGGTCCTTGCAGCCTTTGGCATCCGGCTGCTGGGCGACAACGCTCGCGGCCGTCGCGAGCAGCAGCGCGCTGATCCCGATGATCATTGCGTTTCTCACGTTCGATCCCCTTTCCTCACCTGGCATGGAGGTGCGCCGAACAACACTTTCGCCGAGTTCCGTGGAAGACGAGAAGACGAATTGTGTCCCGCGAGCGGACCTTCCCCGTCACAGCTTTGCAACAGGATACCCCCCGGCGGCACCGGGGACAACGCCCGCGGTCAGTAGGCCAGGAGTTGCTTCATGGCGGCGAGGATGGTCTCGACCTGGGGCAGGATCACGTCTTCGAGCACCGGTGCATACGCCACGAAGCTGTCCTTGGCCGCGACCCGCCGGACCGGCGCGTCGAGGTCGAGGAAGAGCTCGTCGGCGATGCGCGCCGCGATCTCGGCGCCGTAACCGAAGGAGAGGCAATCCTCGTGAACCACCAGGGCCCGCCCGGTCTTCTTCACCGAGGCTGCCACCGCGTCCCAGTCGTACGGCGCCAGACTGCGCAGGTCGAGCACCTCGACGCTGCCGCCGCCGGTGTCGGCGAGCCGTTTGGCCGCATGCAGCGCACGGACGACCGTGGCGCCGTAGGTGATCACCGAGAGGTCGCTCCCGTCGCGCACAGTTGCCGCCTTGCCGAACGGGACGGTGTACTCCGGCCCGGGGTATGGGGCCTTGTTGTGCGTCTGCCGGTACAGATGCTTGTGCTCCAGGAAGATCACCGGGTCGTCACAGCGTATGGCGGTGCGCAGCAAACCGTTGGCGTCGAGCGCGTTGGAGGGCATCACCACACGCAGGCCGGGGATGTGAGTGAACAGCACCTCCCCCGATTGCGAGTGGTAGGGCCCGCCACCCTTGAGGTAGCCGCCCGCCGGGACTCGCACCACGACGCCTGCCGACCACTGCCCGCCCGAGCGCCACCGCAGGTTCGCGAGCTCGTTGCGGATCTGCATGTACGCAGGCCAGATGTAGTCCAGGAACTGGATCTCGACGACCGGCTTGAGCCCGCGCATCGCCATGCCTACGGCACGGCCCACGATATTGGCCTCGGCCAGGGGCGAGTTGAACACGCGCCGCGCGCCGTACAGACGCTGCAGCCCGAACGTGACCTTGAACACCCCGCCCTTGCCCTTGACCTCCGCCAGCGCTTGCTCGTGCGAGGCGTCGGCGACGTCCTCGCCGAAGACGACGATGCGTTCGTCGCGGGCCATCTCGTCCCGCAGGCAGGCGTTGAGCAGGTCCACCATCGTCTTCGGGGCGGGATCGCCCGCCTCCGGCCGGCTCGCGAATCGGTCGGACCTTGGGTCCGGCTCCGATGCGTAGATCCAGTCCGCCCATCTCTCCGGCGCCGGCTGGGGCTGCTGCAGGGCGCGCTCGGCCGCCTCGTTGACCTCGGCCTGGACCTCGGCGCCTATGCGATCGAGCTCCTCGCCGCTCACGCCGTAGTGCTCGACGAGCAACCTCGCCGTCGACCGGATCGGGTCGCGTTCGGCCTCCCGTTCGCGCTCGGCGGCCGGCTTGTAGAGCCGCTCGTCGTCGGAGAGCGAGTGCGAGTACGGCCTCACGACGTGGGCGTGGACGAGCGCCGGCCCCTCCCCGGCCCGCACCTTCGCCACCGCCTGCCCCGCCACCCGGTATGACTCGACGAAATCGCAGCCGTCCACCTCGAAGATCGCGAGGCCGGGAAACCCGCTCACCAGCTTGGAGATCGAGCCGCCGGGCGTTTGCACGTCCACCGGAACGGAGATCGCATACCCGTTGTCCTCGATGACGTACAGGACCGGAAGTCGCATGCTGCAGGCGGTATTGAGCGACTCCCAAAACTCGCCGAGGACGGGCCGGCGAGGTGGAGGCGTTTCTGCCCGAAGTGGTTGGGCATCTGGCGGCCGGCGGAGTCGGGGCCGGCGGCGGCGCCGGCGCTGCCGAGGAAGATCTCGTACGGGGTCATCCCGAGGGCGATCGCGAGCGCGCGGTCGCGGTAGTAGGTGAAGAACCAGTCCTTTTCCACGGAAAGATGGCGCGCCGCGGCCGCCAGGAAGCCCTCGTGGCCGACGCCGTTGATCTGAAAGAAAACGAGGTTCTGCTGCTTGAGCTGGATCTCCTTGTCGTCGACCTTGCGCGAAGTGACCATCACGCGGTAGGCGCTCAGGACCTCGCCCAGCGGCAGGGGCCCGGGATCGTTCTTCGCGACCGTCGCCATCTCCACCCTCCTCGCTACGCCCCGGCGTCCGTCCGGCGGCCGAGAACCTCCTCGCGTGGGGTCCCCATTGTACGCAGAATTCTTCCTGCACCCGCCGCATTCCCGGCCACTTGCGGCTTCCCCACCTCCGGGTTACCTTGGACGCGAGGAGGCGCGCCATGGTCAAGCACATCGCCGTTGGCCTCGACGGATCCGCAAACGCCGCAACCGCCCAGCGGCTGTCGATCGGGCTGGCCGGCCGGATGGGCGGCGTGGTCCACGGCGTCCACGTGATCGACGCCACGTTCCTCGAAGGCGCCTTCATCACGGACATCTCGGGGTCGATGGGTTTCGAGCCGTTCCTGAACCTGCAGTCGCAGATGCGCGCCACCCTCGACGACGTCGCCGAGGCCATCCGCGCCGACTTCACCGAACGTTGCGCCTCGGCCGGGGTCGAGGGCCACTTTCACCTCGAGCGCGCCGGCGTCGCGCACGGCGTCCTCACAGCCTCCAAAATGGCGGATCTGCTGGTCGTCGGCCAGCGCGGCGTCAACGCCCGGTTTCACGAGGAGGCCTTGGGCGCCACGGCCGAGACGCTGCTGCGGCGGTCCGTGGTCCCGGTGCTCGTCGCTCCCTCCAAAGCGGAGTTGCCGGCCCGACCGCTCGCCGCCTATGACAGCAGCCCGAAGGCGGTGCGCGCGCTGCAGCAGGCGGCGGAGCTGGCGCGCGCCCTGGCGCTCGGTCTCACGGTCGCGGTCGTCGATCTTCAGGAAGAACGCGGACGGGCCCGCCTGAGCGAGGCCGAGGGCTACCTGGCGCCGTACGAGGTGCGGGCGGAGTACACCTTCGTGCGCGGCGAGGCCGTCGAGCAGGAACTCCTGGCGCTGCTGGGACCCGACCGCAACGACCTCGTGTTCCTGGGCGCCCACGGCCACCGTCGCATCGTCGAGCTGGTGCTCGGCTCGACCAGCCAGTACCTGGCGAGACGGTCCCCGGTTCCGGTCTGGTGCGTCACCCGCGCCTGAGCGGGCACCGCCGCCTGAAATCGACACTCACTTCGCACCGCGGGCCGCCGCCGTTCAGGCGTTCGGCTACGGCGGCGCGGGCCGCGCGGGCGGCTAGAATGCGACCCGGAGGGCGCCATGGGGGAACTGGAGAACGCAGCGCTGGTTGCCGTGCGCGATTGTCTCGGCATCAAGCCGCACGAAACCCTTCTCGTCGTGACCGACCCGACTCTGGCGGCGCTGGCGCACGTGCTGGCCGCGGCCGCCCGCCCTCTGGCCCGCGAGGTGCTCGTGCTCGAGTACGCCGAGCGCGAGCTCAACGGCCAGGAACCCCCACCTCCGGCGCCCGCGGCGATGGCGGCGGTGGACGCCGTGCTGGCCGTGACCGGCAAATCCGTGACGCACACCGCGGCGCGGCGCGCGGCGACCGCGGTGGGCGCGCGCGTCGCCACGATGCCCGGGATCACCGAGGCGTGCCTGGTCCGCACCATGAACGCCGACTACCGGGCGATCGCCGAACGCACCATGCGCGTCACCGAGCTGCTGACCCGCGCCCGGACCGCACACCTGACGACCGCGGCCGGTACCGACCTGGAGCTGCCGATCGGCGACATCGCCGCGATTGCGTCCACCGGGCTGATCCGCGAGCCGGGCCAGTGGGGCAACCTGCCGTCCGGGGAGGCGTACCTGCGCCCGGAAGAAGGCAAGACCGAGGGGGTGCTGGTGGTGGACGGCGCGCTCGCCGGGATCGGCACCGTCGGGGACCCGGTCCGCATCACGGTGCGCGCCGGCCTCGCCACGGACGTGAGCGGCGGCACGGAGGCCGCCGCATTCGCCGCCATGCTCGAGAAGGCGGGCGCCGCGGCCCGCAACGTCGCCGAGTTGGGCGTCGGCACCAACGACCGCGCGGTGCTGACCGGCAAGATCCTCGAGGACGAGAAGATCCTCGGCACCGTCCACGTGGCGTTCGGCAACAACGCTTCGATGGGCGGCAGCGTCGACATCCCCTTCCACGTCGACGGGATCGTCCTCAAGCCCACGCTCACCCTCGACGGCGAGGCCCTGCTGCGGGACGGGCGCCCGCTCTTCGCGTAGGTTTCGCGCGCGACCTGCGTCTTCCCTGGCGGCTCGCCCCCGCCACCGGGCACAGAAATCGCCATTCGCAGCACAAACTGCTCTCTTCCACTGCGTGGAGGCCTCTTGCTTGCCGGTCCCGCGGGTGGCCGGATGCGGGCCCGGGCGCCCCCGCGCCCGAGCCCGCATGCTCCTGTGCCCGCGACCGGACAGGGCGAT
>NCBR01000335.1 GCA_002279285.1 Acidobacteria bacterium 37-71-11 | reverse complement strand
GTCAAGGCGAGGACCGGCAAGTTGACCCTGACGTCGCGCGAGGGGAGCGGCCTGGTCGTCATGCGCGAGGGGCGCATCCTCTACGCCGCCTCGAACGCGGCCCGGGAGGCACTCGGCAACATCCTCGTCTGTCAGGGTCTGGTGGATGAGGCGACGCTGGCGCGGGCGCTCGACCTGCAGCACACGTCGCCGGAGGAGAAGCGGCTCGGCGCGATCCTCGTCGAGATGGGCGCGCTCTCGCCCGGCGACCTCGACCGGGTGGTCCGCCAGCAGACGACCGGGATCATCCGCGATCTGTGCGGTTGGGGGTACGGGTTCTTCGCGTTCGAGCCGCTCGAGCTGGCCGAGCAGGGCGAGGTGAGCGTAGACACGCGCGACCTTGTGCTCGATGCCGGGCTCGACGCCGGCGAGGTCGCGCGGGAGTCGCTCGACGCGATGAACTTTGAGACGCAACCCGTGAGCTACAACCGCGGGCGGGAGGAGCGGAGCGGCGCCGGTTTAGACCCCCGCGCTGCCGGCGCCAGCCTCGCCTCACTCAAGTCGGTCATAGCCGAGCTGCGCTCGCCGGCGTTCGGCGGCGAGATCACCCTCTGGCTCCTGCGCTACGCCTCCGGGGTCGTGCGCCGGTGCGTCCTGTTCTCCGTCTCCAGGGAGGGCGTCCGCGGCATGGGACAGGCCGGGCTGGGCGCCGAAGGCGGGCTTGGCGAGCGGCTGCGGGGGTTCCGGATCCCCGCCGACGAGCCATCGGTGTTCAAGGGTGTCGTCGCCAGCCAGGCCGCGTTCCTCGGCAAGCTCTCGCACGACCCGTGGGACGAGCGCCTGGCCGCCGAGTTCGGCGGTGGGTTCCCGGCCGAGGTCGTGGTCGTGCCGATGGTGGTGAGCGGCAACGTCGTCGCGGTGCTGTACGGCGACAATCTACCGACCGGCGAGCGGATCGGCGCAATCGACGGGCTCGAGCTGTTGATGCTGGAGGCCGGGCTCGCGATGGAAAAGACCGCGCTCGAAATCAGGCTGCGGACGTTGCAGGAGCGTCTGGGCAACCGGTGAGGAAGACCGGGCACCGGGCTCCGGGCTCCGGAAAGACCGTGGATCGTGGTTCGTGGTTCGCAGGAACATGGAAGCAGAGGAGCAGAGGGGCTGAGGGCAGAGGCGCAGAGACAGAGGCAAAGGGATGGTCCTTCCGGGGTCCGAGGCCTGGTCTCTTCGACCCACGAACCACGTCCCACGAACCACGGACCTTCTCAGTAGGGCTCGGACGCGCCCGCGGCCGAGGTGATATTCTCGCGGCCCTGGAGGTAGGGGAGAAACCGTGGCACGCGAAACGTTCTACATCACGACGCCGATCTACTACGTCAACGACTTGCCCCACATCGGCCACATCTACACCACGGTGGTCGCCGACACGGTCGCCCGCTACAAGCGGATGTGCGGGTTCGACGTCCGCTTCCTCACCGGCACCGACGAGCACGGCCAGAAGATGGAGCGCAGCGCCCGGGCGCGTGGCGTCGAGCCCAAGGCACTGGCGGACCAGGTGGTGCGCCGCTACCACGAACTCTGGCAGCAGCTGGAGATCACCAACGACGACTTCATCCGGACGACGGATGCGCGCCACCACGCCGGCGTCCACGCGCTGATCGCGCGCATGCAGGCCAAGGGCGACATCTACAAGGGCTCGTACGAAGGGTGGTACTGCGCGGGGTGCGAGGCGTTCTTCCCCGAGACGCAGCTGGTGGACGGGAAATGCCCGGACCAGGGACATCCCGTCGAGCTGCTCAAAGAGGAGTCGTACTTCTTCCGCCTGTCGTCGTACCAGGAGCCGCTGCTCGCCTTCTACCGCGAGCACCCCGAGTTCATCCGTCCCGGCACCCGCTACAACGAGGTGGTGCGCTTCGTCGAGGGGGGCCTCAAGGACCTCTCGATCTCGCGGGCGACGATCACCTGGGGGATCCCGTGGCCCGGCGACCCCGGCCACGTCGTCTACGTGTGGCTCGACGCGCTCGCGAACTACATCACCGCGCTCGGCTTCGGGTCCGGCAACGCCGCGCTGTACGAGCGCTACTGGCCGGCCGCGCTGCACCTCGTCGGCAAGGACATCCTGCGCTTCCACTGCGTCTACTGGCCGGCGTTCCTGATGTC
>NCBR01000334.1 GCA_002279285.1 Acidobacteria bacterium 37-71-11 | reverse complement strand
CGGCTCTCGACCTCGACCGTCCCGCCGTGCCGCGTCACGATGCCGTGCACGACGGAAAGCCCGAGCCCGGTCCCCTTGCCTGCGCCCTTGGTGGTGAAGAACGGCTCGAAAATCCGACCGCGGATCTCTTCGGGGATCCCGTGGCCGGTGTCCTCGACGGTGAGAAGGACCCACGAACCGCCCAGGGCGCCGGTACGGAGCGTGAGCCGTCCCCCCTCGGGCATCGCGTCCGAGGCGTTGACGGCCAGGTTCATGATGACCTGGTTGAGCTGACTGCGATCGATTTCAACCGGCAGCCGTCCGGCCGTCAACTCGTTCTCCAAGGCGATGTTCTCCCGCAGCAGCCGGTGCAGCAGCACCTCGGCCTCGAGCACGGCTTCGTTGAGGTCGAGCGTCTCCGGCCGCACCGCCTCCTGCCGCGAGAAGAGCAGAAGCTGCCGGGTGAGGCGCGAGCCGCGCTTGATGTGGTCCTCGAGTTCGGCCAGGCGCGCCAGGCGTCGCGGCGCGTCAGGGCGGTCGCTCCGGATCAATTGCGTCAGGGAGAGCATCGCCTGCAACAGGTTGTTGAAGTCGTGGGCGACGCCGCCCGCCAGGTTGCCGACCGCCTCCATCTTCTGGGCCTGCAGGAGGTGCTCCTCCATTTTCTTGCGCTCGGTGATGTCGGTGCCGTGGCCGACGAGGTACGTCTCGCCGCCGATGTCGGCCCGCGTGCCGGTGAGCAGGAAGACCCGCGTCCTCCCCTCTGCGTCCACGATCGTGGCTTCGCTCTCCGCCTGCCCCACCTCGAAGGCTTCCTCTAGCTTGCGCTCGATGATCGGCCTGTCCTTCCTGGGAACCATCAGGAGAGCGGGTTTCCGGTACAGCTTCGCGGCCGGGAAACCGGTGAGGTTCTCCGCCACCTTGTTACAGCGGACGAACCGCCCCTGCGTGTCGAGCAGGTAGAAGATCCCGGGCAGGCTGTCCACGACCGCGTCGGTGAACGCCTTCTCCCGTTGCAGCGCGTCCTCTGCGCTGCGCCGGTCGGTGACGTCGCGCGCCACCCCCAGCGTCCCGACCACCCGTCCCTCGCCGTCGTGCAACCCCACCTTCTTGACGTGGAACACGGACTCCTGGCCGCCCAGGTGCTCCGTGAATTCGCTCTGGTAGCTCCCGTCACGCATCGCGGCGGCGTCGCTCGCGCGGACCGCGGCGAGGTCTTGCGTCCCGAGCCCGTCGTCCGTCCGTCCCACCACCTGATCTCGTCGCTTTCCCCAGAAGCGGAGGAAGACGTCGTTGACCGCCACGTAGCGGCCCTCGACGTCCTTGATCCACATCACGTCCGGCGACGTTTCGAGGAACTGCGACCACTGCGTCTGCGCCAGCTGCAGCGCCGCGTTGGCGCTTTCGAGCTCGTCCGTGCGCTCTCGGACACGGCTCTCGACCTCGGCCAAGGCGTGTTCGAGCGCCTCGCGCGCCGCCTGGCGCTCGGCCAGGATCGCCGCCAGCAGCATCGCCGTGACGGCGACCACTCCCAGAAAAACCTGCAGCGAAAGCAGGCTAGCAGCGGGGGTAGCCAGGATGAAGGGACCCATTCCCTTGCTTGTCATTGCGATGCCGAGCGACGAGACAAGCACGATGGCGGTCGCCGTCCCGCGCTGGCCGAAGCGGAACGCCGCCCACACCATGGCGGGAGCGATGAGGTACGGATGGTGCAGATGGCCGGTGAACACCATCAGGGTGACGACGACGAGCGTGACCGCGAGCGCGCCGCCCTCGGCCACGCGCCGGGCCGAGAACCTCACAGCCTTCCAGCTCGCCCAGGTCAAGATGGCCGGCGTCAGCAGCAGCACCCCGATGGCATCCGCAAGCCACCAGGTTAACCAGAACGTCCCGGCCGCAGCGACAGGGACGGAGGAGAGGGCGACGTGGGCGCCGACGCCCACGGCCGCGCCCGCGGCCGTCGTGAGCAGCGATCCAAAGACCGCGAGGCCGAGCACGTCCCGCACCCGCTCCATCGGGTTGCGGAACCCGGCGAACCGCTTGAGCAGCCACACGGCGAGCAGGACCTGTGCCACGTTGCTGGCCGCGAGGGTGACGACGATCGGGAAAGGCAGCCCGGAGACAAGGCTGGACGCGACATCCGCCACGACGATGCCCGG
>NCBR01000333.1 GCA_002279285.1 Acidobacteria bacterium 37-71-11 | reverse complement strand
AGACTTCGCCGCCGCGAGGATCTGCGAGGGGTACACCGAACGGTGCCCGGTCATCAGGAAGCTGATGACGCACGCGACCGCCGCGTAGGGGCCGAGCGCCGGGCCGAACATCTCGAGCGCCATGATCGCCGCCGCGATCGGCGTGTTGGCGGCGCCCGCGAGCACCGCCACGAGGCCGATCGCCGCGAACGTCGCCGGGTCGAGGCCGGTCAGGTGCGCGTACAGCGTCCCGGACGCGGCGCCGATGAAGAAGATCGGGGTCACGATCCCGCCGCTGCCGCCGAAGTTGAGCGTGATCGAGGTGAACACCGACTTCACCGCGAACGCGTACCATGGCACGGGTACCCCTTTGAGCGCGGCCTCGATCGTGTCGAGGCCGAGGCCCAGGAAGCGGCGGGAGAACACGAAGGTCAGCGCCACCAGCGCCGCGCCGCCGATCAGGCCCTTCAGCGCCGGCGACACCCGCAGGCGGCCCGCCAGCTTCTCGCCGGCCCGCATCGTCTCGACCATGACGAAGGCGCACAGGCCCATGAACACGCCCGCCAGCGCCACCTCGATGAAGAACGTTTCCGTGAACACCGGCACCACGCTGACGGAGTGCTTGAAGTACTGCACGCCGAAGCTGGACGAGATCTCGTACGCCGTGACCCCGGCGATGAACGACGGCAGCAGCACCTCGTAGAGCATGCTCCCGACGAACAGCACCTCGACGCCGAAGATCGCGCCGGCGATCGGCGTCCCGAAGACCGAAGCGAACCCGGCGCTGATGCCGCAGATCACGATCTTCTTGCGGTCGTGGTCGGAGAGGCGCAGCAGGTCGGCGAACAGCGACGCGAGCCCGGCGCCGATCTGCGCGCACGGTCCTTCCTTGCCCGCTGAGCCACCGCAGGCGAGCGTCACGATCGTCGCCACCAGCTTCACCGGAATCACCGCAGCCTTGATCCTCCCCGACCTGGTGTGGATCGCCTCGATGACTTTCTCCGTGCCGTGTCCTTCGGCGTCGGGCGCCAGCTTCTTGATGAGCACCACGCTGACAACGAACGCGACGGGAAGCAGCAGGAAGTAGAAACCGTGCCCCTGGGCGATGTTGATGCTCCAGGCGAGGGCCTTGAGGAAAACGGTCGTCGAGAGCCCGACGATCACGCCCGTGAGCGTGGCGAGCACGAACCACTTGAGGACGCTCGCGAACATGATCGATTCCTCGGTGAGCCTGCGTCTCATGGCCGACGATTGTAGCGCCAACCCAGAGCGATGGACCCGTCGCCCGTTGGGAATGAACGCGGCGCCGCCGTGCGTTTTCCGGGCATGAGCAGTCGAGTTGCCACCGGCGTGCTTGCCGTGCTTCTCCTGGCGGCCGCCGGGTGCGGCCAGGCCGGAACCCCAGGGGCGCTCACGACTGCCGACGCCGCACCGCGGGGCGCGGAGTCACCGGGAGGGGACGCAACGATGACACCGAAGTACTCGAAGTCAGGCTACGACATCACGCCCCTGCCCGCCGTGGAGGTCGCCAAGCTCGCCGCGAAGTTGAGCCCCGAGGCGTACAAGGTCACGCAGAACGCGGGCACGGAACCGGCGTTCTGCGGCAACCTCCTCGACAACCACAAGCAAGGCGTCTACGTCTGCGTCGTGTGCGGCCTGCCCCTCTTCTCCTCCGAGCACAAGTTCAACTCCCGCACCGGCTGGCCCTCGTTCTACCGGCCGGTCGACCCCGAGCACATCGTCCGCAAGGTGGACACCAGCTACGGCATGGTGCGCACCGAGATCCTCTGCGCACGCTGCGGCGCGCACCTCGGGCACGTCTTCGACGACGGACCGAAGCCCACCGGGGAGCGCTACTGCCTCAACTCGGCGGCGCTGAAGTTCTACGAGAAGGGCGCCCCGCTCCCGCCCGAGAGCCTGCCCGCCCGCTCTGCCGGGGCGACGACCACGGCCACAGGACGGACGGACGGCACCGAGGTCGCGTACTTCGCCGGCGGCTGCTTCTGGGGGATCGAGCACTACTTCCACCGCGGCCCCGGCGTGATCGACGCAATCAGCGGCTACATGCAAGGCCACGTGGACCACCCCACCTACCGGCAGGTGTGCACCGGCACCACCGGCCACGCCGAGACCGTGAAGGTGATCTTCGACCCCACCAGAATCACGT
>NCBR01000135.1 GCA_002279285.1 Acidobacteria bacterium 37-71-11 | reverse complement strand
CGCATCAGGTAGGCCAGGCCGAGGCCGGTGACCGCCGCCTCGACGAAGCCGATGGCCAGGAGGTGGGGGAGGACCATCGCCGGGACCGCGACGGCCAAGCCGAACGGGCAGTACAGCGGCCGGCCGGAGGCGTCGTGAGCGACGAGCGGCTGGATACCCAGGAGAACCCCGGTGGCGAGGGCGGCGGCGTTGACCCCGACGTAACCGGCGATCCCGGCCGCGAACGCCCGCCGCCGCAGGGCGGAGCCGGCGCGCCCCGCCAGGAGCCGGTACGTCCACCAGCCGGCGAACGGCATGATCACCGCCATCGTCAGGCAGTTGGCGGCGAGCGCGGTGATCCCGCCGTCGCCGAACAGCAGCGCCTGCACGGCCAGCGCCAGCGACACCGCGACGACGGCCGCCCACGGCCCGAGGAGCACGGCCACCAGCACGGAGCCGACGGCGTGCCCGCTCGTCCCCCCCGGCAGCGGCACGTTGAACATCATCACGACGAACGTGAACGCGGCGGCGAGTGCCATGGTCGGAAGCTGGCGGCGCCGCAGGGTGCGCTTGAGGCGGGCCGAGGCCCATGACCAAACCGGCGCCATGACCGCCCATGCGGGCAGGTAGGTCTGCGGGCCGAGGTAGCCATCCGGGATGTGCACTACGGCGTCTCCGCACCGAGCGCTGCGGTGCGACCCGAGCCGGTCGGGGCACAACCCCGGCCGTGGTTCCCCGCGACCCCGAGTCGTTTCAGCTCCGTCATGGCCCGCTCCCGTGGAACCTCATGCGGACTGGTAGCACCGCCCGGCGCGGAAGGCAAGCCTCCGGCTGCCGCGAGGCCTGCGGTGCCGGGACACGCCGGCCGCCGGGGGAGGGGTATCCTTGGAGGCGAGTCTGGAGGACGAACGCATGGGCAAGCTCTTGGTACGCTGGTTCATCGCGGCGCTTGCGCTGGTGGCGGCGGCATGGCTCGTGCCCGGGATCCGGGTGGAGGGCAACGCGTGGGTCGCCTACGCGGGGATGGCCTTGATCCTGGGCCTCGTCAACGCGTTCGTCAGGCCGCTGCTCAAGGTCCTCACCTGCCCACTCATCGTGCTCACGCTCGGACTCTTCCTACTCGTGATCAACGGCCTGATGCTGCTGCTCGCCGCGAAGGTCGCGTCCGCCATGGGGGTCGGGTTCCACGTCGACGGCTTCATGCCTGCGTTCCTCGGCTCGCTCATCGTCAGCATCGTCACCTGGGTCCTCTCGGTGTTCGTCAGGGAAGACTGAGCGGGCCCTTCGTGGGCGGGGGCGTACCCGGGTGTTTGGGGTGCGTCCCGCGCTTTCTCTCGGGGGCGCCGCGCGCGGCTGGCGAGATTGTGTCGCGTGACATTCTTCCGTGACGACGGTCACTGAAATCCCCCCGGCGGCGGGCCAGGATGGCGGTACGGGAGGTCAACGACGATGAAGACGACGATCGGGTTGAAGACTGCGCGAAATCCGCATCGGCTGAGGAGCATGGGCCTGGCGGCTCTGCCCCTCCTTCTGATGGCTGCGACCTCGGTACTGCCGGCGGCGCCCGCAGCAGCCAAGGGACGACCTGATGCGGGCGAGGTGATGTTCAAGGGGCCCATCGAGGCACTGCCGGCGACGACCGGTTGGATCGGCGACTGGACGGTCGGCTCGACCACGGTGCATGTGACCGCGACCACCGAGATCGACCAGGGCGCCGGGGCGGTCGCGGTCGGCGCGATGGTCCGCGTCGAGGGCCAGCTCGGCGCCGACGGCTCCGTCACGGCGACCTCGATCGAGGTGATGGCGCCGCCGCCAGGCACGCAGGGAACGACGGTTCTGTGCGGTGCGATCACGACGCTCCCCACCTCGGGGTTGGTCGGCGACTGGGTGGTGGGAAACACGACCGTCCACGTAGATGCGTCGACGGTCCTTGACCAGCAGCAGGCGTCGTTCGCCGTCGGGGTGACCGTCCTCGTCAGAGGCCAGGCCGAGAGCGATGGGTCGATGACGGCCGTTTCGATCAAGGCGCAGGCCGGAGGTTGCGGGGATCCCGGCGGCCTCGCGTCGTCGTTGTTCGCCGTGCTCCACCTCACCGCAACCCCTGATGCGCCGGCCGGAGCGGAGGGCGTGGCCGTCACCCGTCACTTCACCTTTGCCGACGGCGCGGACCGCCAGGACCTCAAGGTCGGTGTCGAGGGACTTCTTCCCCGGACCGACTACGCCGTGGTCGTGGACGGAGTGGCCGCGGCGGTGATCACGACCGGCGACGATGGAGAAGGCAACCTGTTCCTCTCGACCGCCGGCATGGCGGGCGCCGAGCCGCTGCCCGCGGCGCTCCAGCCGGTGGAGGACCTCAAGACGGTCAGCGTCAACGCGCCCTCGGGAACGCCGGTTCTCACCGGCGACTTCGCCGACGCGCGCGTGAACAGCCACGACAGCCCGGCCCCCGACTACCTGGCCGCCGCGGTGCTGACGAGCGGCTTGCCTGGCGTGGTCGGGATCGTGACCGCCAGCATCAACGGAGGCGTGCAGGACGTGGCGATTGGCGTCTGGGGGCTCACGCCCGGCGCCAGCTACGACGTGGTGATCGACGGGATGACGTTGGCAACCCTGACGGCGTCGGAGGGTGGCCGTCTCCATGCGGAGTTCTCGACCTCCCCCGACGAGGGTGAGACGGCGCTGCCGAATGTGTTCCTCCCGGTCAGCGCGCTGCTGCACGTCGATCTGCTCGACCCAGCCGCAGCCGTGGTCGCGTCGGGCGATTTCCGCAACGTAACCGGCACCGCCGGCAGCGTGGCGGTCGGGAAAGCGGTCAAGCGCAAGCTCGGCCGCTGATCAGACGCATCGTCGTAACACCGGGGGCGCCCTGCACTCGCGGGGCGCCCCCTCAATGTCGTGCTTCCAGCTGAAAGGGCGACCCCGAGGTGAAGCCTGGGGCGCGCTGCCAGACAGCGACCTCGACCGTCTCGGGCGACCTCGCCTGGCGCCCTGACCTCAACTTTCCGAACCGCCGGAGGCGGGCCCGCATGTCCGGTGGTGTGGGAGGGGAACGGTGGTCACCTACCGTCGCCCCCGATCCCGATCTGCCGCCCACCGACCGGAGTGCTGTTCGGTCGGCTCACGGCGCCGGCGGCGCGGCGCTGGGGGTGTCCAGAGCCTCGCGGACCTTGCGCGCGAGGGCGTCGATCCCGTACGGCTTTGCCAGGAAGAAGATCCCTTCCTTCTTGATGAAGCCGACGTGGACCGTATCCTCCGCGTAGCCCGAGGAGAACAGGAACCTGAGGTCGGGGGCCGCAGCGCGCGCAGCTTCGCACAGCTCCATGCCACCCATGTGCGGCATCACGACGTCCGTGAGCACGAGGCCCACCGCCAGGCCGCGGCGCAGCATCTCGAGCGCCGCGAGGCCATCGGCCGCCTGGTACACCTCGTAGCCCAGCCCTGTGAGCGCCTCCACGAGGACCTTACGAACCTCGGGCTCGTCCTCGACGACGAGGATCGCCTCGTTTCCACCGCGCACCGCCGTTTGGCTCACGGGGGCGGACGGCAGGTCGCGGCCGGCCGCGGCGGGCAGGTAGACGGTGAAGGTCGAACCCCGGCCCGGCTCGCTGGCCGCGAGGATGAAGCCCTCGTGTTGCTTGACGATCCCGTAGACGGTCGAGAGACCAAGGCCGGTGCCCTTTCCCGTCTCCTTGGTGGTGAAGAACGGCTCGAAGATGCGCGGGAGGTTCTCCTCCGCGATGCCGACGCCGGTATCCGCGACGCGCAAGCACACGTACCGGCCCTCGCGGGCGCCGACGTGCGCGGCGACGAATGCCGCGTCCATCAGGGCGTTACCGGTCTCGATCGTGATGGCGCCCCCGCCCGGCATCGCGTCGCGGGCGTTGACGCACAGGTTCATGAGGACCTGTGTCAGCTGCCCGCGGTCGGCCTGCACCACGTCGGTCTCGGCCGCCGGGTGAACGTTGATCCGGATGTTCTCGGGGATGAGGTGTCGCAGCATGGGAACGGCCTCGGAGACGAATGCGTTGAGGTCGAGGTGCACCGGATCGAGCACCTGGCGGCGGGCGAAGGCGAGCAGGCCCTTGGTGAACTCGGCGGCCCGCAGCGCGGAGCGGTGGATCGTCGCAAGCTCGTCTTGAGCCCCCTCGTCGCCCGCGAGGCGGCGCTGAAGAAGCTCCGTCGAGCCCAGCACGGCGGTGAGCAGGTTGTTGAAGTCGTGGGCGATCCCACCCGCCAGGCGGCCGACCGCTTCGATCTTCTGCGCCTGGCGTAGTTCGTCTTCAAGGTTCTTGCGCTCGGTGAGGTCGGCGATGAACCCTTCCAGAGCCACCAGTTCGCCCGCATCCGACCAGACACCGCGGCCACGCTCCAACACCCACCTCTGGTGGCCGGCTGCGGTGCGGATGCGGTAGCTGAGCTCGAACGGCCGGCGGGCAGCGAGAGCCTCGTCCACGGCCTGACGGACGGCGTCACGATCGGCGGGCACGATCACCTCGGCGTAGCTCGTGATCCGGTTGCCGACGAGGTCGCCCGGCTGGTAGCCGGTGAGGGCGACACACCCCTCGCTGACGAACTCCATCGTCCAGTCGGCGTCGTTGGCGCAGCGGTACGCCATCCCTGGCAGGTTGCTCATGAGCGTCGAGAGTTGGCGCTGGCTCTCCCGCAGATCGTCCTCGGCTCGCCGGCGCTCGATCGCCTGCGCCGCCTGGATCGAAACGTAGCTGAGGATCTGGCGGTCGGCGTCGCTGTAGCGCACCGTGCCCGTGTAGCTCTGCACCGCGAGGACGCCGACCGTGGCGCCGCCGACCTTGAGCGGCACCCCGAGCCAGTCCACCGACGGCGCCCCGAGCGACTCCAGCTCCCCTCGCCGCTCCAGTTCCGCGATCGCCTCGACGGTGGCAAGCAGAGGTTCGCCGGTGCGCAGGACGTAGCCGGTCAGGCCGCGGCCGGGCTTGAGCGGCTCGGGCCTGTCGTCCACCTCGTCGACGAAGTACGGGAAGCTCATGAGGTCGCTGGCGGCGTCGTACAGGGCGATGTAGAAGTTGGTCGCGGGCATCAGCCGCGCGACGGTGCGGTGCAGCGACGCGAACAGTTCCTGCAGGTTCTCGGAGGCGCCGGCGGCGCGGGAGGTCTCGTAGATTGCGGCCTCCACGTCCCGAGCGCGGCGGCGGTCGTCGACATCGGTGATCGCCATCACGGTCGCCTGCCGGCCGCCGAGGTTCGTCAACGTGACCGCCATCTCGATCCAACGCTCCGCGCCCGCACGGGTCACGATCTTGACCTCGTATCGGTCGGGGAGCCCCGTTTCTCCGGCGAGGCGTCCCATCGCCCGGGCCTTGACCAGCTCGAGGAAGTCAGCATGGACGAACGGCCAAGCGGAGCTGCCGGTGATCTCCTCGGCTGCCGCGCCAAGGATCTGCGCCGCCTCGCGGTTGGCGTAGACGGTGGTGTCGTTCTGGACGATCAGGATGCCGAAGGGAACGACCTCCGCAAGCGACCGGAACCGCCGCTCACTTTCGCGCAGCGCCTCCTCGACCCGGGCCCGCTCGGCGAGCTCCTCGCGCAGCCGGCGGGTGTGTTCCTCCACTTTGCGGGTCAGCATCCGCGACCACGCAAAGACGGCGAGCAGCAGGACGAGCAGCGGTGCGACGAAGAGCACGCCGTGGCGGAAGATCCAGGTCAGCGTGCCGCGCTGAGGTTCGAGGAGTGCGAACCATTTGCGGTGCAGGCGGTCGAAACCCCCGGAGGCCTTGACCTCGGCGAGGCCGCGATCCAAGCGCGCCAGCAACGCCGCGTCGCCGGCCTTGACCGCGAAACCGTACGGCCGCAGGAAAATCGGCGACCGAGACACGGTCAGGTTCGCGATCTTGAGCCTACCCATCAAGAACGCCGCTTCGGCGCGCGCCATCATGGCGCAGCCGCCGCCGCCGGCCGCAAGGAGGCGCAGCACCTCGGTGGGCGATCCCACCGCAGTCGAACGGAACGGGAGCGCCCGGGCCTGGAGCCATTCGTCCACAGCGTCGCCGCTGGCGACGAGGACGTCCTTCCCGGCCATGCCGTCGGGCGAGCTGATCTCCGGCGTTCCGGCGCGCGTGAGGATGGCGAACTCGACCTCGGGAAAGGACGCGCCGAAGGCGAGGGGGCGCTCGAGCCTCGCGAAGTGGAACACGCCGGCGAGCGCCTGCACGCGTCCGGCTTCGAGGGCGGTGACGAGGTCCGGACCGTGCCCGGGCTGGAAGGCGACGCCGATGCCGGCGGCGGCCGCGACCTCGCGCATCAGCTCGATGTCGAACCCGGCGGGCCTGCCGTTGTCGTCGAGGTACTCGTACGGGGGAAAGTCGCGGTCGAACCCCACGACGAGGGCGCCGGGAGCGGGACCCGCGGCGGCGACCCCACCGGCGGCCGTGCCGGCGAGGAGCGCGAGGCCCACCCACCGCCGCAGTCGCCGAAGGGCACCCAGGTACATGTCTCATCTAAGCTAGCACACGAGTCCTTCCCTCTTTGCTGCGTGAGGCCAACTTCTTTTGCCCAGTGGGCTACGGCCGAGCCGCTCAATCGGTGTTTCGTTGTCCACTGCGTGGAGGCTTCTTTGCTTGCCGGTCCCGCGGGTGGCCGGATGCGGGCCCGGGCGCCCCCGCGCCCGAGCCCGCATGCTTCTGCGCCCGCGACCGGACAGGGCGATCCGCATCAACGACACCCCCGCCCACCAATCGGAGGTCCTGCTGTAGGTCGAGGCTCCTGGCCAAGCCGAAGGTAATCAGCAGCGCCTCCACCAGGCGCGGGGGTGGGTGGCCAAATCCGCCCAGCGGGCGGAGGCTGATTGGGCCGGAGCGTGCGGGTCCCGAGCGGGCGTCCCGCGGTGGGGTTTCGATGGCCACGCCGGAGCGCAGCGGAGGCGGGGAACAGCGAGGGGCGCCGCGGGACGTCCCAGCTCGGTCGCACGCGCAGGCGGGTCGGAGGGCGGCGCTCGATGCGCCGCCCGAGCGACTCGGCCGTAGCCCGCTGGGCAAAAGAAGAGCCTTCACGCAGTGGAAGAGGAGCACGAGCGATCCGGCAGCAGCCCGCGGGCAAGAGAAGACAGCCTGGCTCAGAGGAACTGGTTGTCGTGCCTGGTGGCGGCGGCGAGCCGGCATGGACGACTCGCGCTATGATGACCGCCCAGAAGGGAGCTGCGTGGCCCACGAGCTTCTCGTCGTCGGCGCCGGGACGCCGGCGCTCCGCCAGGTGGCGCCGGTCCTGCGCCAGGCGGGCTGCAACGTTCACCGTCTCGAGCGCGCCGACGTGGCGGTCGAGTTGTTGCAGGGGACCCGCTTCGACATCGTCGTGGCGCACCACCCGTTCGAGGGGATGGCGCTCGAAGAGTTCGTCGCGGCGGTGCGAAGCGAGGGCTCGCCCTGCCGCGATTCCGGGGTGCTGGTCCTGGTGGACGCCACCGCGTTCGATGAGGTGGGGCCGCTCCTGCGGCACGGCGTCAACCGGATCGTGGCGGCCGACGCGTCCTGCGACAAGATGCTCGACGCCATCGCCGACCTGTTGGGGACGGCGCCGCGCCACAGCCTGCGTGCCGTCGTGCAGCTCGAGCTGTGGTTGGCGCAGGGCGTCCGGCGGCAGCTCACCGTGACCGAGAACCTCTCCGCCACCGGCATGCTGGTTCGGGGCGCCACCGAGTTCCCGGTCGGCTCCCACCTCCACTTCGAGCTGCTGGTGCCGGGGCTCGCACCGCCGATCCTGGGCGAGGTGGAGGTCGCGCGCCACACCGACCG
>NCBR01000332.1 GCA_002279285.1 Acidobacteria bacterium 37-71-11 | reverse complement strand
CTCCGGCTGGTGCAGGGGTTGGAGGCCGAGATCCTCGACGATGGGCGCCTGGACCTTCCCCGTTCCGCCCGGAGCGGGGTGCTGGTCCTCGCGGCCGTGCACACCGGGCTCGCCGAGCGCCGCGACCAGACCGGCCGGCTCGTGCGCGCGATCGAGGAGCCCGGCGTCTGGGCGCTCGCCCACCCGCAGGGGCGCCTGTTCGCGCGGCGCCCGGGGATCCGCGCCAACTGGGAGGTTGTGTTCGCGGCGGCGGCCGCCGCGGGCGTGCTCGTCGAGGTCAACGGGTTCCCCCGCCGCCAGGACCTCGACCCGACGCTAATCGGCCTCGCGCGCGCCGCCGGCTGCCGGTTCGTGCTGGCCTCGGACGCGCACCACCCGCGCCACCTCGCGTTCGAGGCCACCGCGGTCGCACTCGCCGCCCGCGGCGGCGCGGCCGAGGCGGCGATCGTCAACTTCGAGCCGCTCGACCACCTCGCGTCGGGACGGCCCGACCTCGACCTGCCGTGACCCGGTCCGGCCGGGGCGCGGGCCGGGTCAGTCGAGCCCGGCGAACAGCTCGGTGGAGATGTAGCGCTCGGAGGTCGAGGGCACGACGAACACCACGAGCTTGCCCGCGTTCTCCGGCCGCCGCGCCACCTCGAGCGCGGCGTACGCCGCGGCGCCGGAGGAGATGCCCGCGAGGATCCCCTCCTCGCGTGCGAGCCGGCGCGCCATCGCGAACGACTCGTCGTTGCCGACCTTGACCACCTCGTCGACGACCCGGGTGTCGAGGTTGGCCGGGACGAAGCCGGCGCCGAGCCCCTGGAGCTTGTGCGGGCCGGGCGCCCCGCCGGAGAGGACCGGCGACCCGGCCGGTTCCACGGCGACGATGCGGACGGCGGGCTTGCGCGCCTTCCAGACTTTCCCGACGCCGGTGATCGTGCCGCCGGTCCCGACCCCGGCCACGAAGACGTCCATCCCGCCGTCGGTGTCCCGCCACAGCTCCTCGGCGGTGGTGGCGGCGTGGATCTCGGGGTTGGCGGGGTTCTCGAACTGCTGCGGCATCGCCGCGCCGGGGATCTCCTCGACCAGCTCGAGCGCCTTGCGGATGGCGCCCTTCATCCCCTCCGACGCCGGCGTGAGGATCAGCTCGGCGCCGAGCAGCTTGAGCACCTTGCGCCGTTCGAGCGAGACGCTTTCGGGCATCGCGATCACGCACCGGTACCCGCGGGCGGCGGCGACCATCGCGAGTGCGATCCCGGTGTTGCCCGAGGTCGGCTCCACGATCACGGAGCGCCCCGGCACCAGCGTGCCGGCCCGCTCCATCGCCTCCACCATCGCGATGCCGATACGGTCCTTGACCGAGTGGGCGGGGTTGAAGAACTCGAGCTTCGCCGCCACGGTGGCGACGCACCCCGAAGTGACGCGGTTCAGCCGCACCAGCGGCGTGTTGCCGATGAGTTTGGTGATGTCCGACGCGATTCGCATGGTCCCCCCAATTTCTAGATGGCGAAGTCGGCGGTGGCGTTGGCTTCGTCCTCGACCGACAGCAGCGCCGCGAGGCTGAGTCCCGCGAGCGCGTGCGCCTGCGCCTCGGCGGCGTGCTCGGCAAGCCAGCGCACCGCCGGTCCCCCGGCTTCCGGTTGCGGCTGAGCTCGCAGCAGTCGGACCAGGGGCACATCGCCGGGCGCGGTGGCGAGACGAACCCCGCCGCGCGCCCCCCTGGCCGTCACGACCAGTTGCTCCCGCGCCAGCTCGCCGAGCAGGCGGGCAAGGAACTTGGGCGGGATGCTGCGGCGCCTGGCGATCTCGGCGGCCGTCAGCGACTGCGGCCATGCCCGGCCCAGCTCCACGAGCGCGTCCAGCCGGTAGGCTTCGGTTTCATTCACGATATTAATGATGGTGTATATCGTATTACTTGTCAAGTGGCCTGAAGACGGTTGCCCGTCGGCCACAAAGGTGATGATCGCCACTGCGTGGGGTCTTGCTTGCCGGTCCCGCGGGTGGCGGTCCTTCCCTTCACTGCGTGAGGCTGCTCTTTTTTGCCCCGCGGGCTACGGCCGTGTCGCTCGGGCGGCGCATCGAGCGCCGCCCTCCGACCCGCCTGCGCGTGCGACCGAGCAGGGCGTCCCGCGGCGGGGCCCCTCGCTGTTCTCCTCCCTCGGAGAGACCCTCGGTCGGAGC
>NCBR01000134.1 GCA_002279285.1 Acidobacteria bacterium 37-71-11 | reverse complement strand
CGGCGCCGGCCTCCGAGGTCACCGTGGTCGAGAAGGGCGCGAGCCTGCTCGCCAAGGTGCGGATCTCCGGCGGCGGGCGCTGCAACGTCACCCACGCCTCCTTCGACGCGCGCGAACTCGCCGGCTCGTACCCACGCGGCGGGCGGGCGCTGCTCGGGCCGTTCGCCCGTTTTCAGCCGCGCGACACGATGGCGTGGTTCACAGCGCGCGGAGTGGCGCTGAAGACAGAGGCCGACGGCCGCGTGTTCCCGGTCAGCGACTCGTCCGCAACTGTCATCGACTGCCTCCTGCGGGCGGCCGCGGCGGCGGGGGTGAGGCTCCGGCCCAACTGTGGCGTCGAGGCCGTCAGCCGGCGCCCGGAAAGGGGGTTCGAGTTGACACTCGCTCGGGGCGAGAGGCTGGTCTGCGATCGTCTGCTCCTAGCCACCGGCGGCTGCCGCACATCGGCCGCCGGAGCGCTGGCAGTCGTCCTTGGCCACACCCTCGAGCCGCCGGTGCCGTCGCTGTTCACGTTCCGTGTCGAGGCGGCGTGGGTGCGCGAGCTGGCGGGGGTTTCGGTCGAGACGGTGGAAGTCTCGGTGCCGGCTGCGGGCGTGCGGGAGCGCGGGGCGCTGCTGCTGACGCACCAGGGTCTCTCCGGGCCGGCCGTGCTACGGGCGTCGGCGTGGGGCGCGCGGGCGCTGCACGACCTCGGTTACCGGTTCGCGCTGCGCGTCAACTGGCTACCCCACCTCACCGGGGACGGGGTTGCGGCGGAGGTCCAGCGCCGGCGCGCCTGTGAGCCGGGGCGGCTGGTGGTCAACGCGCCGTTCGCGCCGCTGGCCGCTCGCCTGTGGAGGCGCCTCGTGCTCGCCGCGGGGATCGAGCACGGCACGCGTTGGGCGGAGCTGACGCGCGCCGGGCAGCAGCGGCTCGTTCACCAACTTCTCGGTACGGAGCTGCCGGTGACCGGCACGAGCGCAAACAAGGAGGAATTCGTCACCTGCGGCGGCGTGCGGCTTGCAGAGGTCGGCTTCAAGACGATGGCGAGCCGGGTCTGCCCCGGCCTTTTCCTTGCCGGCGAGCTGCTCGACATCGACGGACTCACCGGCGGTTTCAACTTCCAGGCCGCGTGGACCACAGGCTGGATCGCCGGGCGCGCGATGGCCGGCGAGGACTGACGCGAGCGGCTGTTCTCGGCGGGGAGGCGGTGCCGGCAAGGCGGTGGTACCCTCAAGACAATGTGACCCGAGCCTGACGGAGGTGCACGATGCGCAACAAGCGGTGGGGAACGGCGAAATCGGTGGTTTTCGGTGTCGTCGCGCTGGCCGCAACCGGGGTCGGCCGGAGCGCGGAGGCGCCCGGGCCGTGCTGTTTCAGCAACGACCAGTTCGCAGGGGTGTGCCGGGTCGTGCCGGTCCAAGACGAGACGTGCGCGAGCATCCTCGCGTACCTCAACAACCCGACCAGCTCCGGCAAGGCGTATTGCGACAGCACGACGATCCGCGGCGGATGGGCGCCGACGAAGTGCAACGCCGGGGCGCAGCGCCGGGCCGCACCGTTCGCTCCTCGTTCAGCCAGCTCCCGCTGAGGGCGCGAGGTCGGGTCGCCGGCGCGCGGTTGCGCTACTTGCGCCAGCGGAAGGCGGCCACGTCTTCGCGCTCGTCGTAGCGGATGACGACATCCACCCGCGGCGACACGCCCTTGGTTCCCCAGCGGATCGTCAGGGGCAGGAGAGGCAACAGCTCGAGCGTCCTGCGCTGGGCCTGTTGCAGCAGATCGAGGCGCTTGACCGGATCGGCCTCGCGCCCCGCGGCGTCGAGGAGCGCGTCGGTCTGGGGGTCGGCGAACCCGCGGGTGCCGCCGTTCCGGACGAGGCTCTCGAAGAAGTCCGACGCATCGCCAGTGCCGCACGCCCACGCGAAGTAAAGCAGGGCCGCGCCGCGCTGGCCGGGCCGCCGCTCCACCTGCACGCCTACTTTGGCGAGGTCCGAGACGATCGCGTCCGCGACCGCAGCGCCCGCGGCGTCATAGCCGAGGCTGACCTTGAAGCCGTCGGGGAACCCTGCCTGAGTGAGTAGTCTTCGGGCTTCGTCGGGGTCGTAGGGCAGCGGTGAGAGCGCTGGGTCGTAGCCGAACACCGCGGGATGGACGTACTGCGACGCCACCGCTCCGTTTCCCCGGAACAGGCGGGCCACCCACGATCCGCGATCGAGGGCCAGCAACAGCGCGCGCCGGACCCGGGGATCGGCCAGGGCCCGCCGGGCTTCGCCCTGCGCCTCCTGCAGCTCCACGGCGAGGAGCTGCACCGCCAGCCGCGGCTGCTGCTCCAGGCGGAGGTCTGCCGAGCGGGCGACCTCCGGGATCCAGTTGTCCGGGATCAGGTGGCAGACATCGGCCTTGCCGGCGAGCAGTCGCCCGGCCGCCTGGGCGCCTGTGCCGCAGAACTCGAAGACGACGTCCCGACAGTCGGGGCGCCCCCGCCAGCCCGACCAAGCCGTGGCGAGCACCGAACCGTCCTTGCGCACGCCGGCAAAGTGATACGCTCCGGTCCCGATCGGCGCGGTGATCAACGCCGGGCCGGCGTCCGCAGCCCGGATCACGAGGATGAACGAGAGCCGGTTGAGGAGGTCGGCCTGGAAGCCGTCGGTCTCGATGACCACCGCCGAGCCGCCGTCCCTGGCTACCGACCGCACACCCACGAGGTATTGCGACACCGCCGAGGAGGGAAGGCTGCGCGCGCGCTCGAAACTCGCCACGACGTCGTCCGCCGTGAGCGCTTCGCCGTTGCAGAACGTAACACCCGGCCGCAGTTTGAAGCGCCAGTGGGTTGGGCCGTCGTGCTCCCAGCTGGCCGCGAGGGCGGGCTGGGGTTTGAGTTCCGGGGAGAGCGACACCAGGGGGTCGTAGAAGCTCGAGAGGACCGACCAGGCGACGTTGCGGTTGCTGGCGTGGGGGTCCAGAGCCACCGGCATGTCGCCGAAGGCGACCACCAAAGGTCTTGCGGTCCGCCGGGCGCAGCCGCCGACCACCAGCACGAAACCGATGGCGACGAGGACGGCCCCGAGCCGCCCGCGGCCCGCGTGTCTCCCTCGTGCAACTCCGAGCATGCGTTCCCTCAAGTCCCCTTCCACGGGCGCGCCTCCACGATACACGCACTCGCGCGCCGCTGCGACGGTGGTAGCATGAACACGCGGTTCCAAGGAGGCGGACGATGGCTCTCAGACGGGCCCTGGTCGCAGACGACAGCCGGATCTTCCGGGTCGTGACGGCCGAATTGCTGCGCGAACACGGCCTGGAGGTACTCGAGGCGGCGGACGGGCGCGAGGCCGTGGACCAGCTCCTGGCGCAACGTCCGGAACTCGCGATCATCGACGCACTCATGCCTTTGGTCTCCGGGTTCGAGGTCATCGCCAAGCTGCGGGAGAAGGCCCCGGAGTACCGGCCCGTCATCTTCATCGTGACCGCGGTGTTCAAGAGTCGCCGCTGGGAGGCCGAGGCGCGGCAGCAGTACCAGGTGGACGAGTACCTGGAGAAGCCCATCGAGCCGGAGACCCTCGTGGCCACCATCGGACGTTACTTCCCCGAGTTCCTCGGTCTCAAGACCACCCCCTGACTCCCCGGATGTCCCGATGCCCGCTGGGGTGTAACCCGAGGGCGGCGGCAGCCGTCAACGCCGTGTCGGGTTCTGCGATGGGCCGCGGGAAGGGGTGCGCCATGAGGACAGCGAGAACGATCGTGATGGCGGTGGCGGTCGCGGCGGCAGCGACCGTCGCGCGCGGCAAGGACCTGAAGATCGCGAGCACGTGGGTCGCCGCCGCCGTCCCCGTGGACGGTACCCCGGGAGCGTGGGCGCCGCTGCTCAGGCCGCTCGGCGATCCCCCGCTCGTGATCGGGGTGCAGAACGACGGCCGCTATCTGTACCTCTGCCTCAGGACGTCCGATCCGATTATCAAGAGGCAGCTTGCCCACCTCGGTTTGACGGTGTGGCTCAACGGCGGGGGGAAGGACAGCAAGGGATTCGGCGTCCACTACCCGGTCGGGATGGGCCCGCGTGGGGTGCGGTGGCAACCTGGGCAGGGCGAGCCGCCGGAGGGTGAGGAGACGCGCAGGGCGAACTCCGACCGGGTCGCCAATGAGGTGGAGCTCATCGGACCCACCAAGGACGACCGCCAACCGGTGCAGCTCGGCCCGGACGAGCCCGTGCAGGCCGCGCTCGGCGACGACTCCGGCGTGATGGTCCTGGAGATGAGGGTTCCGCTCCAGCCCACCGAGGGGCACCCGCTCGCGGTCGGCGCCGTTCCGGGCGCCACGATCGCTCTCGGCCTGGCGACCGAGAGGCCGAAAGCGGGCGCCCGGGGCCGGGTCCGTCTGGGCGGTGGTGGTGAATCGGGGGAGGGTGGGCCAGGGGACGAGAGCGGGATAGGGCGCGGCCGGGGCGGCTTCGGTGGACGTGGGGGCTACGGCGGTCGCGGTGGGATGGGTGGGGGGATGCGCGATAGGGGGATGAGCGGTGGTGTGACGCCGGCGCCGCTCGACGTCTGGCTGCGCGTGACGCTCGCCAAAGGGCCGGCCCAGACGCCGGCCAGCTGATCCGTAGGGTGTGGCCCGCCGCCAGGGCCTGGCCCCCGCAGCCACCCGCGGTATAGTCTCCCTCGCGACGGGGGGTGCGGATGGCGCTGCCAGGAGCAACGAAGGGACACACGGCGATTCCGGAGGCCGCGGGGAGCGTGCCGGCGACACCGCGCCAGGATTTGGATCGGGCGGTTGCGGAGCTGGCCGCCCGCAAGGACGAGTGGGCCGGGCTCGACACCGGGGCACGGATCGCCCTGGTGGACGAGCTCCGGAGCGGCTTCGCGCGTGTTGCCGAACGCTGGGTCGCGATGGAGCTGCAGGCGAAGGGGATCACCCCGGGCACGCCGACTGAGGGCGAAGAGTGGCTCAGCGGCCCGTACTTCGTCCTGCGGACCCTCCGGTTGCTGCGGCGCTCCCTGTCCGAGATCGTGCGCTTCGGACAACCGCTCATCCACGGCCGGGTGAGAACGCTGCCCAACGGACAGGTGGCCGCGCGGGCGTTCCCGGCCGACCTGTACGACCGGCTCTTCTTCTTTCGCGGCTTCACCGGCGACGTCTGGATGACGCCCGGCGTCACGGCGCAAGACCTGTCGGCCACGCAAGCGCTCGCGTATCGACAGCCACCGTCTGGAAAGGTGGCGCTCGTCCTCGGCGCCGGCAACGTCGACGCGATCGCGCCGATGGACGCGCTCGACAAGCTGTTCGTCGAAAAGCAGGTGGTCGTCCTGAAGATGAACCCGGTCAACGCCCACCTCGGCCCGCTGTTCGTCGAAGGGTTCCGGGCGCTGGTGGAGCGGGGTTTCCTCCGCATCGTCTACGGCGGCGCCGCGGAGGGCGCGTATCTGTGCGAGCACGCGGGCGTGGACGAGATCCACATCACGGGCTCGGACCGGACCCACGACGCGATCGTCTTCGGACCCGGCGAGGAGGGGGCCCGGCGCAAGGCCGAGCGCCTGCCGCTCCTGGCCAAGCGCATCACCAGCGAGCTCGGGAACGTCAGCCCGATCATCGTCGTCCCCGGGCCGTGGAGCGCCGGCGACTTCGCGTTCCACGCCGCCAACATCGCCGGCCAGCTGGTCAACAACGCCGGCTACAACTGCAACGCCGGCCGCGTGCTCGTGCAGCACGCCGGCTGGGAGGGACGCCAGACGCTGCTTGCCGCGCTGCGGGGAATGCTCGCCACGATCCCGCCACGCCGGGGGTACTACACCGGGGCGGCCGAGCGCTGGCAGGCGTACGCCGCCGCGCACCCGGACGCCGACCGGATCGGCGCCCCCCGCGAGGGCGACCTGCCGTGGCTGCTCGCCGCCGGCCTCGATCCCCGCAATGCCGACGACATCTGCTTCACGCAGGAGCCGTTCTGCTCCGTCATGGCGGAGACCGCGCTCGACGCCGCCGATCCGGCCGAGTTCCTCGACCGGGCGGTGGCGTTCGCCAACGACACGCTCTGGGGCACGCTCAACGCCGGCATCATCATCCACCCCGCGTCGCTGCGCGACCCCGCGGTCGCAGCCGCCCTCGAGCGGGCGATCGCCAACCTGCACTTCGGAACAATCGCGGTAAACCACTGGTCCGCCGCCGGTTTCGCTGCGATCTCGCTCCCCTGGGGAGGGTGTCCGACGAACGACGTCTACGACGTCCGCTCGGGGATCGGGAAGGTGCACAACGCGCTGATGTTCTCGCGGGCGCAAAAGAACGTCACGCGCAGCCCGTTCCGTATCTGGCCGGTACCGCCGTGGTTCCCCACCTGCCGCACCGCCCACGTGATCATGAGGCGCCTGACGGCGTTCGAGGCCCGTCCCTCGCTCCTGAAGCTCGCCGGCGTCATGGCCGCCGCCCTCCGCGGTTAACGGCCGCAGCAGGAAAAGGGAAGAGGGAAGAGGGCAAACGAAAAGCGGCAAGGCATCGGCGGCAACGCCTCTTGTCTTCCCTCTTCCCTTTCACCTTTCTGCGGCGCGGGCCTGGGGCGGTAGGGGGCGCAGCCCGGAGGCCGGGTCCTTGGGCGGAATTGCGCTCATCGCGTGCTCGGCGATCGCGACGATCGTGAGGCTCGGGTTGACCCCGAGGTTGGCGGGGACGGAAGAACCGTCCACCACCCACAGGCCGGGGTGGCCGAACACGCGGTTGTACTCGTCCACCACCCCGTCCTGGGGGCTCGATCCCATGCACGCGCCGCGTTCGCCACCGGAATGTAGCTCGGGACCGGCGGCTGACCGGGGTCGCGGCGGCTGCCGAGGCGGCGGGTGAACGGCCAGTACCAGTGCCGCCGGCGCACGAGCCGGATCGAGTTCTCGATGCTCTGCATCACGAGCAGGATCACAGTGCGCTGGGCCCAGCCGAACGGGATCAGCGAGCGCAGAAAGTCGATGGGGTGGCAAACGCACGTCCAGAGCCACTTGAGCGGCCGCGTCAGGCGCGTGCCGGGGCCGGTCTGCAGCGTCCCGAGGAACGACATGAAGTCGGAGCCCTTCGAGTAGCGCACCACCTCGATGTGGGTGTCGGCGGAGGTATAAAGGGAGCTTGCGATGGCGATCCCCTCGGAGTAGTCGACGTCGCCGCCCCGCGCATTTACGCCGCAGAGCACCTCGCTGTTGGTGCGCACCCGCCGCCCGAGGGCGGGGGAGAGATCGGGCAGCGTCCCCGCCTCGCGGCAGCGCAGCAGCAGGTCGGTGGTCCCCATCGCGCCGGCCGCGACCACGACGCCGCGCGCGCGCAGCGTGCGCCGCCCGCGCCGCAACAGGCTCGTCGAACGCCGCGCGTGCAGGAGGTAGCCACCCTCGCCGTCGGGTTCGATCAGCGTGACGATCGTCTCGGGCGCGACCTCGGCGCCGAGTTTCTCGGCGAAAAACAGGTAGTTCTTGTCCAGCGTGTTCTTGGCGTTGAAGCGACACCCCACCATGCAACCGCCGCACATCGTGCACGTCGACCGGGGCGGTCCTTCGCCGCCGAAGAACGGGTCGCCAACCTCCTCGCCGGGACGCTCGCCGAACAGCACGGCGACCTCGGTGCGGGTGAACGATTCGGTACGGCCGGTCGCGGCGGCGAACGCCGCGAGCGCCTCGTCACCGGCCCAGATCCGCGGCGTGCGCGTGACGCCGAGGATGCGCCGCGCGGTCGCGTAGTGGGGCGCCAGGCGTTCCTTCCAG
>NCBR01000331.1 GCA_002279285.1 Acidobacteria bacterium 37-71-11 | reverse complement strand
GGCCACCGCCGGTAACACCGGCCTGGTGTTCCAGATCGCCCTCAACTACTCCGGCCGCGCCGAACTGGTGGACATGGTGCGGGCCGCCGTCGCCGCCGCCCATGCCGGGACCGTCACCCCCCAGGCGGTGGACGAGGAGTGGGTCGCCTCGCACCTCGCCACCACCGGCCTCCCCGACCCCGACCTGTTGATCCGCACCTCGGGCGAGCTGCGCGTGTCCAACTTCCTGCTCTGGCAGATCGCCTACGCCGAACTGCACTTCACGCCCGTGCTCTGGCCCGACTTCACCACCCGCGACCTGCTCGCCGCGGTCGCGGACTACGCCCGGCGCGAACGCAGGTACGGGGGCGTCGTCGAGCCCGGCCATGACAACGGCGAGGAGGGCGGCGAGTGATCGGCCAGCGCGAGACGATCGCCTTCGTCTTCATGCCGCTCGCGCTGGCGGCGATCGTTTTCCTGCCGGCGTGGGTATACCTCGTCATGGTCTGGGCGATCACGATGCTCTCGGCGCGCGAACTGCTGGTGCTGCTGCGCCGCCTCGGACAGCCAGCGCCACTGGTGCCGACGCTGGTGACGCTCGGGCTGACGCTGCCGGCGCTGTGGATCCTGGGCCTGCACAAGGCCGGGGCGGTGCTCGCCCTGGTGCTGCTGGTGATGCCCGCGGTTTACCTCCTCGGCCACTACCCGATCGGCGGCGCCGCCGCCGCGATCACGGGCGCCACGTTTACCGCTCTCTACTTCCTCGTCACCGGCGGCGCCATGGGCCTGATGCGCACATCCTTCCCGAACGACCTCGGCATCAAGGTCGTGCTCATCCACTGCCTGGCGATCTGGGGCGGGGATTCCGGCGCGTACTACCTCGGCAGCGCGTTCGGCAAGCACCGCCTCGCCCCGCACGTGAGCCCGAAGAAATCGTGGGAGGGCTTCGCCGGCGGCATCGCCCTCACCGCGTTCGGCGTGTGGTTCTGCCGCACCGTGTTCTTCGGCGAGCTGGCGGTGGGCACCGCGGTCGCGCTCTTCGTCGCCCTGGCCCTGCTCGCCCCGGTCGGCGATCTGGTGGAGTCGGTGTTCAAGCGCGACGCCGGCGTGAAGGACTCCTCCGACCTGATCCCCGGGCACGGCGGCTTCCTCGACCGCACCGACTCGCTGTACTTCGCCGCGCCGTTCGTGCTGGCGCTGATGATCCTGCTCGGGGTTTCCGGTTGAAGCGTCTCGCCGTCCTCGGCTCGACCGGCTCGATCGGGACCGCCACGCTCGACGCCGTGGCGCGCTTCCCGGAGAAGTTCTCGGTCGTGGCGCTCGCCGCCGGCCGCAACCTTGCCGTCCTCGAGACGCAGGTCCGCGACTTTCACCCGCGTCTGGTCGCCGTCGCGGACGAGGCCGACGCCGCCAGCCTGCGCCGGACGTTCCCGGGGGTCGAGGTCGTCGCCGGAGCTGCGGGGCGCGAAGCGGCGGCGACCCACCCCGACGCCACGACCGTGGTCGCGGCGTTCGTCGGCGCGCTCGGCCTGGTGCCGACCTACCGCGCGCTCACCCTTGGCCGCGAGGTGGCGCTCGCCAACAAGGAGACGCTGGTGGCGGCCGGCGAGTTGATGACCGCTGCCGCGCGGGCGAGCGGCGCCGTCATCCTCCCGATCGACTCGGAGCATAACGCGCTGCACCAGGCGCTGCGGGTCGGACCGGCGGGGAGCGTCCGCCGCCTGATCCTCACCGCCTCCGGGGGGCCGTTCCGCACTTACTCGAAGGCGCAGATCGAGGACGTCACCGTGGCGCAGGCGCTCGCCCACCCGACGTGGGCGATGGGCGCGAAGATCACCGTGGACTCGGCGACGATGATGAACAAGGGGCTCGAGATCATCGAGGCCCGCCACCTCTTCGACGTGCCCGAGGAGCGCATCGCGGTGCTCGTGCACCCGGAGAGCCGCGTCCACTCGCTGGTCGAGTACGACGACGGCACGCTCATCGCCCAGCTCTCCGTCAACGACATGCGCTTTCCGATCCTGTACGCGCTCGCTTATCCGGAGCGCCTCCCGTCGCCGTTCGGGTTCCTCGACCTCGCCGCGCTCGGGGCGTTGCACTTCGAGGCGGCGGACGAGGATCGTTTCCCCTGCCTGCGCCTGGCCCGGGGGGCGCTGCGCGCCGGCGGCACGGTCCCGGCCGTGCTCTCCGC
>NCBR01000003.1 GCA_002279285.1 Acidobacteria bacterium 37-71-11 | reverse complement strand
TGCGAAGCAGTATCAGAACCAGGGCCTTTCCCTCGGCGACGTCGCGCACGCGCCCCGCGCCGAGTAGCGGGCGCCGGGGCGGCGAGGGATTCGGCGGCGGCGAGCCGTTTGTGCGGGGCGACGTGGACGGCGCGCTCGTGGGCGGCGGATGGGTGGCAGCCAAGAAGGCGGACGGGGGCGGCGAGAAGGCGGGCACCAAGCCGGACAAGGGGGCATGACATGGCGATCGACCGACGCTCCCTGATCAAGTCGCTTGCCGTCGGCGGCACGGCCGTCGCCGCAGGCGTTGCTCCAGCCAGCGCCGCCGTGCGGAAGACCGCACCGCCTGGAGCGATGGGGATGCTCTACGACGCGACCCTGTGCATCGGGTGCAAGACCTGCGTGGTGGCGTGCAAGCAGGCGAACGACATGCCCGCCGAGAGCGCCGCCAACGGAGGCCTGTGGGACGCCCCGACCGATCTCGACAGCAAGACGAAGAACATCATCAAGCTCTACCACGACGGTGAGCAGGAGTCGTTCGTCAAGCAGCAGTGCATGCATTGCGTCGATCCCGGCTGCGCATCGGCGTGCATGCTGCACTCGCTGCACAAGGACGAGGTGACCGGGGTCGTGATGTACGACCCGACGTACTGCGTGGGTTGCCGCTACTGCATGATGGCGTGCCCCTTCAACGTACCGAAGTTCGAGTTCGAAAAGGCCGCGCCCAAGATCGTCAAGTGCGAGCTGTGCCGGCAGCGGATCAAGGATGCCGCGGTCATGGGTCCGGGAGGGTTCACTCGCTACCCCAAGGGCCAGGGCCCCGCGTGCTGCGAGGTGTGCCCGCGCGAGGCCGTGATCTACGGCAAGCGGGACGAGCTGCTCGCCGAGGCGAAACGCAGGATCGCGGCGTGGCCCGGGAAGTACTACAAGGACCGGGTGTATGGCGAGTTCGACGGCGGCGGGACGCAGGTGCTGTACCTCGCGCACGTGCCGTTCGACAGAATCGGGCTTCCCGACCTCGGAACGGAGCCCGTGCCGGAGACCGCCTACGCGGTGCAGGAAGGGATCTACTACAAGATCCCGTTCCTTGCCCCCGTCGGTCTCTTCGCCGTGCTCGGGGCGGTGATCTACCGCAACCGCCGTGCCGATTCGGTCGGCGCCGCCGAGAAGGAGGAAAAGCGATGAGCAGCCATGCCCCGGCCCACGTTGCCGTGGGCGGCCGGCTGATGACCCGGCCGTTCATCGCGCTGCTCGCGATCGCAGGCGTCGGAGCCGTGATGGCGGCGATCCGCTTTCTCTACGGCATCGGCGCCGTCTCCAACCTTTCCAACGGGTATCCGTGGGGCGTCTGGATCGCGATCGACGTCGTCGTCGGCACGGCGATCGGATGCGGCGGCTACGCGGTCGGGATCCTCGTGTACATCCTCAACCGCGGGGAATACCACCCTCTGGTGCGGCCGGCCGTGCTTACGAGCCTGCTCGGCTACGGACTCGCGGTGATCGCCGTGGTCATCGACCTCGGGCGCTTCTGGAGCCTGTGGAAGGTTCCACTCTACGTCTGGCGCTGGTCCCACTCCCCGCAGCTCGAGGTCGCGCTCTGCGTCGCCGCCTACACGCTGGTGCTGATGATCGAGCTTTCGCCGGCGCTGTTCGAGAAGCTCCGCACCGGCACCTCGACCCGCCTGCGCCGTCTGGCCCAGAGGGGCCTCACGCTCGTGGAGAAGAACTTCGTCTGGATCCTCGCCCTCGGGTTGCTGCTGCCGACGATGCACCAATCGACGCTCGGGACGATGATGCTTCTGCCCGGACCCAGGATGCACCCGCTCTGGCTGACACCCTGGCTGCCCCTGCTCTTCGTCGTCAACGCCATCCTGATGGGGTTCGCGGTCGTGGTGCTGGAGGCGACGTTCTCCGCTGTGGCGTTCGGCCGGCCCCGCGAGACTGTGATGCTGGCGTCGCTCTCCCGGATCGTAGGGTGGATCGCCGTTGGTTGGTCGGTTTTCCGGGTCGGCGAGGTGGCTCTTGCCGGCAAGCTGGGATACCTCAACAGCGGCTACGGGCTCGCATTCATGGCGGAGGTGCTCCTGCCGCTCGCGGCCGCCGCGATCCTGCTTTCGGAGCGGCGCCGCCAGGCGATGTGGCAGGTGCGGGGCGCCATCCTGCTGTTCGTCGGCGCCGCGCTGCACCGGGTCGACACCTATCTGGTGGCGTTCCGTCCCGGATCGGCGTTCTCCTACTTCCCGGCCGTCCCGGAGCTGTTGATCACCTTCGGCATCATCGCGGCCGAGGTTGCGATCTACATCGCGGTGGTCAAGACGTTCCCGATCCTTGAGGGCCCCGTGCCCGCGAAGAAGACCTTTTAAGGGGGAGACATGAGCACGCGAATCACGGTAGATCCGATCACCCGCATCGAGGGGCACCTCCGGATCGACGTCGAGGTCGACGGCGGCCGGGTGAAGAACTCCTGGTCGTCGGGGCAGATGTACCGCGGCATCGAGACGATCCTCCAGGGCCGCGACCCGCGCGACGCCTGGGTGTTCACCCAGCGCCTGTGCGGCGTGTGCACGACGGTCCACGCGATCGCCTCGGTGCGGGCCGTCGAGAACGCGCTCGGGATCGAGATCCCGATCAACGCGCAGTACATCCGCAACGTTATTCTGGCCGCGCACGCGCTGCACGACCACATGGTGCACTTCTACCACCTGTCGGCGCTGGACTGGGTGGACGTGACGTCGGCGCTCAAGGCCGATCCGGCCAAGGCCGCCGCGCTCGGCGAGAGCCTGTCGCCGTGGCCGCACAACTCGAAACGCGAGATGGAGGCGGTCAAGGACAAGCTCGCGAGCTTCGTCGCCGGCGGCCAGCTCGGGATCTTCACCAACGGCTACTGGGGCCACCCGGCGATGAAGCTGCCGCCGGAGGTCAACCTGCTGGCGGTGGCCCACTACCTGCAGGCGCTCGAGTACCAGTTCAAGGCCAACAAGGTCGTCGCGATCCTCGGCAGCAAGACCCCCAACATCCAGAACCTCGCCGTCGGCGGCGTGGCCAACGCCATCAACCTCGACAACCAGGCCACGCTGAACATGGAAAAGCTGTTCATGATGAAGGACCTCCTCGACGAGGTGGCGGCGTTCGTGCAGCAGGTGTACGTGCCGGACGTCGCCGCGATCGGCGCGATGTACCCGGAGTGGCTCGGCTACGGCAGCGGGGTGACCAACTACCTTTCGGTGCCGGACCTGCCCCTCGACACCAAGGGCACCCAGTTCGACCTGCCGGGAGGGACGATCGTCGACGGCAACCTCGCGACGCTCAAGCCGATCACGAGCTTCCAGGACGCGTATTTCAAGGACAACGTGACGGAAGGCATCACCCATGCCTGGTACGACGGCGACTGGGACAAGCACCCGTGGGAGGAAGAGACCGTCCCGCACTACACCGAGTTCGACGGCGACAAGAAGTACTCGTGGGTCAAGGCGCCGCGCTTCGAAGGCCGGCCGATGCAGGTGGGCCCGCTCGCCCAGGTGCTCGTCGGCTACGCCACCGGCCACCCGATCATCAAGAAGTACGCCGACCAGGTCCTGAACACGGCCTCGGCGATCGCCAAGGTCAAGCTGACTCCGGCCGTGCTGCACTCGACGCTCGGGCGGCACGCGGCGCGGGCGGTGCGGGCCGCGACGTTGTCTGAACTGGCCCTCAAGCACCTGCAGCTCCTCACGGAGAACATCGGCAAGGGTGACGTCGCGATCTTCACGCCCTGGACCTACCCGGCGGGGGAGCAGCGCGGGTTCGGGTTCCACGAGGCGCCGCGCGGCACCCTGTCGCACTGGGTGGTGATCAGGGACGGCAAGATCGTCAACTACCAGGCCGTGGTCCCGTCCACCTGGAACGCGGGGCCGCGGGACGAGAAGGGGCAGAAGGGGCCGTACGAGGCGTCGCTGGTGGGGAACCCGATCGCGGACACCGCGAAGCCGTTGGAGGTCCTGCGCACGGTCCACTCGTTCGACCCGTGCCTGGCGTGCGCGATCCACACCCTGGACGTGGAGGGGAACGAGCTGTCGAAGATCAGGACTCTGACCTAGGCACGGAGGCCGGGGTCGAGGAGGAACGCCCACTCGGGGCAAGGGTCGGATCGGGGCGGGGGCATGGCTCCCGCCCCTGGAATGTGTGCACACGGTGGTGCGAGGAGCGATGAGCGACGAGGGCCGCGCCGAAGAGGGGATCGAGGGCCAGCGGCGGCTGGCCGTGATCGGGCTCGGCAACGTCCTGATGGGGGACGACGCCTTTGGTCCTACCGTCATGGGCGCCGTCGACGCGCAGTACGAGTTCCCGCCGGAGGTGGCGGTGCTCGACCTCGGTACGCCCGGCCTCGACCTCACGCCGTACCTGCTGGGGCTCGACGCGGCGGTCATCGTGGACACGGTGAACGCGTCGGGCGCGGCCGGGACGATCGTGCTGTACCGCCGCGACGAGATCCTCAAGACCCCTCCCCAGCCGCGCCTGTCGCCGCACGATCCCGGCCTCAAGGAGGCCCTTCTGACCGTCGCGTTCGCCGGCGGCGGGCCGCGCGAGGTGTTGCTGATCGGGGTGGTTCCAGGCAAGGTGACGACCGGCATCGGTCTCACGGCGGCCGTGCGAGCCGCCGTGGCGGAGGCGGCCGCCGAGGTGGTGCGCGAGCTTGCCCGTCTCGGCGTTCGGGCGCGCTCGCGCTCGCCCCAGTCGCCGCCGGACCTGTGGTGGGAGCGACCGTGAGCGCCCGCGACGGTGCCGGGCGCGCGGGGCGCGCGGGGGAGCGGCGATGAGGATCCAACCCGCCCTGGCCGGCCGGGCGGAACGGTGGCTGGTCGTGCTGATCGCCCTGCACACGTACGCGATCGGGGTCGCCCTGTTGGCGGTGCCGGGGTGGGCGCTCCGGTTCGGGGGTTGGGAGGCGGTCCCGCCGCTGTTCTTCCCGCGCCAGGCGGGGGTGTTTCACCTGGTGCTCGGGACGGGCTACCTGCTGGAGTACGCGCGCCAGCGGGGGGTCGCCCTGCTGCTGACGGCCAAAGCGCTCGCGACCGTCTTCCTGGGCGCGGCGGCGCTGGTGGGGGGCGCCCCGTGGTTCGTGGGTTTCGCCGGGGCCGCGGACGGGCTGATGGGCCTCGCGGTGCTGATGACGCGCCGAATGGTCCGCTCGGCGGAGGCGTCCCGTGCGGACCCGGTGCGGTCCTAGGCCGGCGCCGCCGCCGGAATCGTGACGCCCTCGAGAGGGGACCGCGGCGCCGGCCGGGCTAGCCGGGATGCTATTCTTACTTGAAGACGAAGGGGAATCCTCGATGAGCGGCGGTTGTCTCAAGAGCCTCGAGGTGGTTTTCACATGCCCCGACCGGCGCTGATCGTCACCGGCGCATCCGGATTCGTTGGGCGGCACCTCCTCGAGGACCTCAAAGACGAGTACCGGATCTTCGCGATCGCGCGCCGGTCGCAGCGCGAGTGTGGTGCGCCCGTCCATCCCAACATCGCCTGGATGCAGGTGGACATCGGCGACATCGACGGTCTTGCACGGACGTTCCGCGAGATCGCCTCGGCGGGGGGGGCGAGGGTCCTCCTCCACCTGGCGGCGTACTACGACTACGCGGGGGAGCACCGACCGGAGTACCGGCGGACGAACGTCGAGGGGACGAAGAACGTCCTCGAGCTGGCGCGAAGCCTGGACCTCGAGCGCTTCGTGTTCGCGAGCTCGGTGGCGGCGTGCGAATTTCCGCGGCGGGAGGGCCCGATCACCGAGGCGACCCCGCCTGACGGCCGGCACATCTACGCGTGGAGCAAACGGGAGGGCGAACGGCTGGTGCTGGAGCAGCGGGACTCGGTTCCGACCTGCATCGTGCGCTTCGGAGCGGTCTACAGCGACTGGTGCGAATACCCGCCGCTGTACGTGTTCCTCAACACCTGGCTCGGCGGATCGCTGCGGGCGCGGATCCTGGCGGGCCGCGGGCGGAGCGCCATCCCGTACATCCACATCCGGGACGTCGTCGCGTTCCTCCGGCGCCTGCTGCTCCGCCGCGAGCTTCTCAAGCCGGGCGAGGTCCTGATCGCGTCCACGACGGGCTGCACCTCGCACCGTACGCTGTTCGAGCTCGCGACCCGTTCGTACACGGGGTCGGCGAGGAGGCCCGTCCCGTGTCCCGTCCCGCTCTGTGGCGCCGGCATGGTTTTCATGAGCGCCCTGGGAAAGCTGCGCGGGCGGATGCCGTTCGAGCGGCTTTGGATGTACCACTACATCGACAGGCGGATGGAGGTGGACAACTCGCAGACCCGCGCGCGCCTCGATTGGTCGCCGAGCCCCCGCCACCAGATGGAGAGGCGGTTGCCCTTCCTGATCGAGCGCTTCAAGAGCGAGCCGGTCGAGTGGCACGCCCGGAACGCGGCGGTGATGAGGAAGGACATCGCCCGTCCCGACCTCGCGATCCTCAAGGCGCTCGTCACCGAGGAGAACCAGATCATCGGTTCGCTGGTCGCGCGGGTGAGCGAGGAAGCGGCCGGGGGCCGTTTGCCGTCATACGGGGCGATGGAAGACTCCGAGCTGGTCTGGCTGGTGCGGCTGTTGCACAGGCTGCTGCTCACCTCGGTGCAGACGAGCAACAGGATGCTTCTGGTGAACTACCTCGAGGTGACTGGGGGCAGCAGGTTCAAGGCCGGGTTCTCCGTCGACGAGGTCTGCCTGTTCCTGCAGGCGATGAACGACGCGGTGGTCGCGGCGCTGCGGCGGCGGGTCGACCTCAAACGGCTCGAGCGGGAGGTCTTCGACCGCATCACCGTGCCGATCGAGCTGGCGATGGAAGAGGTCCGGGGTCAGTACGAACGGCTGGAGGAGCGCGGTGCGACGATGTCGGGTGACGATGTCGAGGCCGGGGAAAATGGCAGGACGGCCCGTGAGTCAATCGAAAGCACGATCTGGAACTGTCTGGTGCAGAGGAGTTGAGGCGTTGACCGGAGAGTCTCCCGCAGCCGGAGCCTGTCCGTGAGCAAGCTCGCCTTCAGGACCAGGCTGCTCCTGGGGTTCATCCTGGTGATCGGGATCGTAGCGTCCGTCAGCACCTGGACCGGATTTTCCTTCATCTCCAGGACAGTCGTGAAAGAAGCGATGCTGAGGGTCGAGATGGACCTCGGCGCCGCCTGGTCCGCCTACGAGACCGAACGGACCCGGACGCAGGTCGTCGTGAGCCTGGTGTCCCAGAGCGAGGCTCTGAGGTCGGCGTTGCGCGGCCAGCTCTCGGGCGCCGCGATCTCGAACGAGCTCGACGCGTTCCGCCGGAGGTACGAGGTCGACTTCCTTGCCCTGGTCGGGGGGGACGGTCGCGTGATCGCACGGTCGCGGCCGCCGTTCGCGGCCGGGGACAAGGTGGAGGCAAACGCGGTCATCGACTCCGCCCTCGCAGGCCAGGCGAGCAGCGGCACGGTCGTCATGCCGCGGGCCGAGTTGCTCCGCGAGGGTGAAATGCTCGCCGAGAGGGCAAGCATCCCGATCGTCGATACGGAACACGCGACCCCCACGGACAGGATCGCCGAGGATAGGGGGATGGTGATCGAGGCGGCGATCCCTGTGCTCGACTCCGGCGAACGCGTGCTGGGCGTCGTCTACGGCGGCGTCCTGCTCAACCGGAAGTCCGCCCTCGTCGACCGCATCCGCAACGCCGCGTTCGGCGACCGGACCTATCTGGGCAAGCCGGTGGGCACCGTGACGATCTTCCTGGGGGACGTGCGCATCGCCACCAACGTGATGCTCGATACGGGAACGCGCGCCCTGGGGACGAGGATCTCGGAGGAGGTCTACGACAAGGTCCTCCGCCGCGGCGAGCGCTTCGCCGACCGGGCGTTCGTCGTGAACGACTGGTACCTCTCCGCGTACGACCCGATCAGGGACCCGACGGGTACGATCATCGGCATCATCTACGTCGGGTTGCTGGAGAAGCAGTACCTCGGGTACAAGTCGGGCCTCGCCCTGGAGTACCTCGGGATCACGTTCCTGTCGCTGGCGCTCGCCGCGGGGGTCGCGATGTACCTCTCGAGCGGCTTCCGCCGGCCGATCATGCGCCTGGTGCGCGCCACGCGCGAGCTCTCGGGAGGCAACCTCGGGGCGCGGGTGCAGGTGGTCCACGCCAGCCAGGAGGTGACGGAGCTGGCGCAGGCGTTCAACTCGATGGCGGCGGCCCTCGAGGTCCGCAGCAACGAGCTGCACGAGGCCTCCGTCGCGCTGCAGAAAGCCTACGTGGAGGCGGAGGAGAAGAACCGGGCCTACCTCGAGATGCTCGGCTTCGTCACGCACGAGCTGAAGTCGCCGCTCGCCTCCATCGTGTTCGCCATCGGGTCCCTCCGCGACCATATCCTCGGCTCCCTGAATGCGAAGCAGGAGGCGCTCCTCAAGGCCGCCTCGATCAGCGCCGATTATCTCCGCGACACGATCGCGAACTACCTCAACCTCAGCCGGATCGAGGAGGGGGAACTGAAGCTGCACCTCGCCGAGGTCCGTTTCTGCCCCGGTGTGATCGAGCCCCTGCTCGAACGGCTCTCCGATCTGGCGAGCGAGCGGGGCATGCGCATCGTCTGCGACGTGCCGGCGGGTCTTGCCGGCGTGTGCGATCCCGGCCTCGTCGGCTCGGTCTTCCAGAACCTCCTGTCGAACGCCATCAAGTACGGCCGCGAAGGGGGGGAGATCCTCGTCGCTGCGCATCCGGCCGATGACGGCCGGTCGCTGCGCTTCAGCGTCTGGAACGAGGGCGACGGCTTCGAGCGGGGCGCCGGCGAGAAGCTCTTCCAGAAGTTCTCGCGGCTGCCGTCCGGAGGCGACGACACGAAATCAGGCACCGGCCTGGGGCTGTTCGTGTCGCAGCGGATCATCGAAAAGCACGGCGGCCATATCTGGGCCGAGTCCGATCCGGGGTGGTGGGCGGAATTCATCTTCACCCTCCCCGTCGCGCCGGCGCCGCCGGAGGAGAGCGCCGGCGGCGCCGGGCCGGGATAGGAATCGCGCCCTCAGGAGGCGCCCGGCGCCTGCGTCTTCGCCAGCATGGCCTCGATCCTCGCCAGGATCTCGGCAGGCTTGACCGGCTTCTCGATGAAGTCGTCGACGGGGAGGAGCGCCGTCCCGACCCGATCGGAGAAGTTGAGGTGGGTCTTGCTGGTCACGCTCGTCAGCATGATGATGGGGACCTTCGCGTATTTGGCGAAGCGAGAGTCCGGACCGCCGGCCCGCAGCTCGCTCACCACCCGAAAGCCCGCGACGAAGTCCTCCATGATCACGTCCAGGATGATGAGGTTGGGCTCCACTTCGGGGATCTTCTCGAGGGCCTCGGCGGCGGAGTGGGCCGAGAAGAACTCGTAGCCCTTGGCCGTGCAGACGAGCTTGAAGACGCTCACCAGGTTGACGTCGTCGTCGATCATCATCAGCCTGCGGCCCGATCCCATCGCGCTCTCCCAATGATGAGCGATACTACCAAACCCGCGTCGCTACCGTCCCTCTCCGTCCTGGTCGAAGACGTCCTCGACCTCGTCGATGCCGAACTGGACCGCCGCGGTGATGTAGTCGTCGAGCTCGGCAAGGCTCACGGGCGCAGGGTCCAGGGAAAGGATCTTGATGCAGGTCTCGTTGAAGAGGCGGAGCGCGAAGCACACCTCGTCCGCGGTGAAACCCTGCGCCCGGCGGCGCTCGGCGAGGTCGCGGCAGTGCGAGCGAAACAGCGCCTTCTCGCGCGTGCGGACCGAGTTCATGAGGCTGTGCAGCATCAGCCGGTTGTACCACTCGTGCTCGTGCCTCGGGATCTGCTCGTACTTCGGATACCTCCGGTGGCGGTCCGGCATGAGGAGCTGATCGGTCATCGCGCCCCAGATCTCCGCCTCGTGCGCCTCGAGCAGGCGATGGATCTGGAGGTTCGGGCGGATGGTCACGGTCTTCATCGCCTCCAGGTTCACGGAGCTCCAGTTCGCCGGCTGGGTCTTGCGGTTCTCGAGCAGGAACGGCAGGCGGCGGAGGATCTCGAGACGCGGGCGGGGCGCCCACGCGAGGCGGTCGCGGGTGTGCGCAGCATCCACCCTCATCGCGAGGTCGATGTACTTCGCCATCCAGGGCCGCTCGAACGGCCGTTCGCCGAGGGCGCGTCCGAGCAGGTCGAGCGCCCGCATGCCCGGCCCGCACAGCGCCTTGGGCAGGCAGATCGGCCGGGAGGCCTGTCCGAAGCCGATCATCCGCGCCGCCGTGAAGAGTTCGCCGTGTGAGACGGCGCGGTCGGGACTGATGGCGAAGACCTCCCGCTCGTGCGGGAGCTCGGGTTGCGCGAGCAGGACCTGGAGGGCGCGCGCCGCGTCGCGCACGTGCAGGTACGGGACCGCCGAGGCGCCGCGCCCGCCGAGGATCCTCGCGTTCCACCGGCTCGACAACCAGGTCTCGAGGAACACGTAGAGGGGCGCGTACTCGCACCAGTCCGAGAAGAGCGCCGCGAAGCGGACGGTGCAGGTGGGGAAGAACGCGGAGTATTCCCGGACCATCTCCTCGCCGATGCGCTTGGTGCGCGCGTAGATGTGATCGCCGTCGGGGACGCTCGTCTCGTCCAGAGCGCGGCCCGGCGGAGGGAACCGGCACGCCGCGACCGAACTCGCGAAGATGAAACGGCGGAGCTTGAGGCCCTTGGAGAGGTCGAGGACGTTGCGCAGCCCCTCGACGTTGGTTCGCCAGTATTCGGGGTCCTCCTCCCCGGTGAAATCGTAATGAGCGGCCAGGTGCAGCAGCACGTCCGCGCCGCCGCTCGCGGCAACCCCCTCGAACACGCGCGCGAGCGGTTCGCGTTCGCCGATGTCGACCTGCGACCAGGCAATGTTGGCATGCACCGGTGCGCCGCAGTCGAGCTGCGAACGGCGCCCGAGCCCGACGATCCGATAGCGCTCCTTGATCTTCTCGAGGAGGTGGCGGCCGACGAAGCCGGAGGCGCCCGTGACGATGATGCGGGGAAGAGACATTGCTGGCGATATTGTAGCGAAGAATCCCTTCGCCGGGGTGGTTGCGCGGCGGTTGACAACCGGTGCGGACCTGGACTACAAGGGCCAATCGTGGTTGTGTGCCGTGAGGTGACGGCGTCGCAGTCGGCGCCGGACACGAGGTGGAAAGGACAGATGGAACCTCCAAGTCGCGATAGCGACTTCTACATCCGGGCCCGTCGGCCGGCGGGCGCTGCGGCACCGCGCATCTGATTCCCGTCTGCGGCGCGTCTCCGGCCTTGGGTCCCTGCGGGGAAACGGAGATGCGCATGCTTCGCCGCCTGACAACGAGACGTGCAGCTGGGCCGAGGGTTCCGGCTGACGACGCCCGCTCCGGGAGGGCGTGTCGTGAGCGCTGAGGGCAGCGGTCCATGTACTGGCTCTCGAAGAGCTTCCACGTCCTGAACCGGTTCAAGCGCCGGCTCCTGATCTTCGGGGCGGTGCTCGGCCCCGGGATCATCACGATGGTGGCCGACAACGACGCCGGCGGGATCTCCACCTACGCCGTGACCGGCTCCAGGTACGGCTTCTCGCTGCTCTGGATCATCTTCATTCTCGTCCCGATGGCGTATTACATCCAGGAGATGACCGTGCGCCTCGGCGCCGTGACCAAGCGCGGGCACGCCGAGGCGATCTTCGAGGGGTTCGGCCCGTTCTGGGGGTGGTTCTCCCTCGTCGACCTCGCCATCGTCAACCTCCTGACGCTGGTCACGGAGTACATCGGGATGATCGCCGCGATGAGCCTGTTCGGCGTCCCGCCGGTGGTCACCTTCCTGGCGGTGACCGCCATCCTCGTGGCCGTCTCGATGACCGGCAAGTACTGGACGTTCGAGCGGCTGACTCTGTTCTTCTGCGCCTTCAACCTCGTCTACATCCCGGCGGCGTTCTGGGCGATGAGGATTCCGACCAGCCCCGGCTGGGGGAAAGTGTTCGAAGGGCTCTTCGTCCCGACGTTGCCTGGGGGGCTGTCGGGCGGGCTGCTGTTCATCATCCTGGCGAACATCGGGACGACGATCACGCCCTGGCAGATCTTTTTCCAGCAGAGTTCGGTCGTCGACAAGGGGCTCGATGTCCACGACGTGAAGTTCGGCAAGATCGATACGTTCGCCGGGTCGCTCATCACCGGCGTCGTGGCCGCGTTCATCATCATCACGACGGGGGCGGCGTTCTACTACCACCACCCTCCCATCGTCATCGAGGACGCCAGACAAACCGCCGAGGCGATCGTGCCGCTCCTCGGCGGGTACGGCGCCCTGGCGAGGAAGCTCTTCGCGATCGGCCTCTTCGACGCAGGCTTCCTGGGTGCGCTCTGCATTTCGCTCTCCACGTCGTGGGCGGTGGGCGAGGTGTTCGGCTGGGCGCATTCGCTCAACAAGAGCGTGAAGGAAGCGCCCTGGTTCTACGTCGTCCACGTGGCGATGCTGCTCGGCGCCGGCGCGATCGTGCTGATCCCCGGGGCGCCGCTGATCGCGATCACGATGTTCGTGCAGGTTGCAGCTGTGACGCTGCTCCCCTCGGCCCTGGTGTTCCTCATCCTGATCCTCAACGATCCGGCGTTCGTCGGAGAGCACGTCAACACCCGCTGGCAGAACATCGCGAACTGGAGCATCGTCCTTTTCGTGACGTTGATGTCCACCCTGTTTGCGATCAGCACGTTGTTCCCCGGCTTGTTCGGGGCGGGCAAGTAGTAGGAGGAAGACATGGCAGCACCGACCGTCCAGCCGCCGAGAGTCCCGGATCTGCCGCAGGGGATCGGGAGCTTCCGCTTCCTCTTCTTCTCCCAGCTGCTCAAGCGGCCGGTGTGCGCCGGGAAGATCAAGGACCGGATCGGAAAACTCACGGACCTGGTCTTTGCCCTGAAGGAGCCCTACCCCGAGGCGGTCGGCATCGTCCTCGAGTTCGGCTGGGGCAAGCCGACGCAGTTCATCCCCTGGGAGCGGGTCGTCAAGGTCGAGGACGACGCGGTCTTCGTCCGGCCGCCCGAGACCGGCGGGGTCTACCCGCCGTTCGTGGACCAGCCGGGCTGGATGCTGGTGGACGCGCACCTCATGGGCCGCACGATTCTCGACATGGACGGCCGCCGCACCGAGGTGGTGAACGACGTCCACCTGCTCGAGGCCAAGGGCCACCTCCTGCTCGTGCACGTGGACACCTCGATGAACGGGATCCTGCGCCGGTGGGGCCTCGGCAAGTTGAAGTGGGTCAAGGACGAGTTCATCTCGTGGAAGTACGTCCAGCCGCTGTCGGTTGAGGACGCGGTCGCGACCGACAAGGTGTCGCTCTCCGTGACCCGCAGGCAGATGCTCGACCTGCCGAGCGAGGACCTGGCCGACGCCCTCGAGGAGCTGGAAGGCGAGGAGCAGGAGGCGCTGTTCTCCGCCCTGGACTCCGAGAAGGCCGCCGAAACGCTGCTCGAGGCCGAGCCGCGCGCCCAACGCCAGCTGATCGCCGACCTCCGCAAGGAGCGGGCGCGACTGATCCTCTCGGAGATGAGCGTCCCGCAACTCGCCAAGCTCTTTTCGGTCCTGCCGCACGACGATGCGACCGAGCTGATGGAGGTGCTGTCCCCCGAGGATGCCTCCCGGATCAGGGCGATCCTCTCGGAGCGAGAAGCGACCGCCGGGGCGTTGATGTCGCCCGAGTTCGTGGCGGTTTCCCCGGACACCAGGGTCGGGTCTCTTTTGGAGCAGATCCGGAAATCGAAGTCGGAGCCGGAGGCGATCTCGTACGTGTACGTGGTCAACCAGGAAGGGCACACCCTCACGGGAGTCGTCGACTTGCGCGAGCTGGTGCTCGCGGCGGACGACGCGCCGGTGTCGTCGATCATGACGTCGCCGGTCGTCTCGGTCGAGGAGAACGACGTGCAGGACGACATCGCCGCGGTTTTCGCCAAGTACCACTACCGGATGATCCCGATCGTCGATGCCCAGGACCGCATTCTCGGCGTGATCCGCTCCAACGAGATCATGGCGGGCACCGCGTCCCGGAAGGAGTAGGTGAGCCTCATGCCCCGTGTCCAGATGACGCCGACGGCCAAGGCGGCCCTGTTCTTCCTGAGGATCTACCTGATCGTGTTGCTCGGGTTGCTGGTGGTCAGGTTCCTCAGGATCTTCTGACCCGTCCCGGCGCCCGGCAGGTTTGCTAAGCTCGCCGAGCGTGCCAAGGGTGAACTGCGGGGGCGGACCCGCGGCGCGAGTTGGAGGGACGATGGCTCGGACGCGCACGTCGAACCTGGCGGCTGGGGTGATCCTGGTGGTGGTCGGGGGAGTTCTCCTCGTGACCCGCTTCGCGCTGATGGCCACGGCCCCCGCGTGGCTGCTCGGGCTCGGGGTCGGCCTGGCGCTCATCGCGATCGTGAGCTCGTCGTACCGGGCGCTGGTCGGGGGGATGGTCCTGCTGGGTCTGGGCGCCGGGATAGTGTTGGGCGACCGCGGCGTCGCGGGCATGTCGTCGGGCGCCTGGATCCAATTTGGCCTCGGCGCGGGCTTCATCGGGATCTGGGTGCTCGCGCTCATCCTCAGGCTGAACCGCCACTGGTGGCCGCTGGTGCCCGGCGCGATCCTGCTCGCCCTCGGAGGCGCGCGGTTCCTGCGGCACATCGCCGTGATCCCTCCGCAGGCGATGATCGCCGTGCGCACCTGGTGGCCCGCGGCGCTCGTGGTCGCGGGCGTGTGGGTGCTCGTCCGCGCCCTTCGCAAGTAAAAGGTTAGCGGCTGAGGAGGAGAACGTCGCCGGGTCGGATCATCTCGTCGGCAAGATTGTTGCGCTTCTGCAGCTCCCCGGTCGAGGTGCCGAACCGCCGCGCGATCCTGTACAACGTGTCGCCGCGTCTGACGACGTACCGCTTCGTCGCCGCGTGAGCATGCGCCTTGCGCGACGGGGCCGACGCCGCGGTGTGGCGCTCGTACGCGGCGACCGGCCCGCGAGGGACGATCAGCGTCTGGCCGATGCGCAGGGCGCGCGGGTTCCTGATGCCGTTCGCCGCCATGATCGCGTCCACGCTCGAGCCGTACTTGCGCGCGATCGCCCCCGGGGTATCGCCCTTCTTGATCACGTGGAGGAAGCGGCGCACCCGTTCCGAGGGGGGGATCGCGGCGATGGTTTCGGCGATGTTCAACCCGAGGCCGCAGGGGACGGCGAGTTGGTAGGTCCCGCTTGCCGGTGTGAGGCGCTGCTTGAGCGCCGGGTTCAAGTCGGCGAGGTTCCCAGCGTCGAGTCCGGCGCGCTGCGCCAGCACGTCGAGATCGAGAGAGCCGCGAACCGGAACCCGGTCCAGGCACGGCGGGTGCTCCTCGATCGGGGGCAGGCCGTAGGCGGCCGGGTTCTTCGTCACGACCACCACCGCCCACAACGCCGGGACGTAGTTGCGCGTCTCGCGCCGCAGGTAACGGCGCAACGTCCAGAAGTCCGTGTCGCCATTGCTCCGGCGCAGCGCCCGCTGGATGTTGCCGGCGCCGCAGTTGTACGCCGCCAGCGCCAGCTCCCACGAACCGAACATGTTGTGCAGGTCGCCGAGGTGCCGGACGGCCGCCTTCGTCGCAAGGAATGGGTCGTTGCGCTCGTCAACGAGGCTGTCGGCGCGGAGGTCGTACAGCCGCGCCGTTCCCGCCATGAACTGCCACAAACCCTGCGCTTTGGCGCGCGAGCGAGCGTGCGGGTTGAACGCGCTCTCGACCAGCGGCAGCCAGGCGAGGTCCAGCGGCATGTTCGCCTTCTTGAGCTCGGCGCGGATGTACGGCAGGTAGATCGAGGCTCGCTCGAGGGCGGCGATGAGCTTTTCACGGTAGCGTCCGGTGTAGAAGTCGATCAGCGAGGTGACCTCCGGGTTGACGACCACCGGGAGGTCGTACTTGGCCTGCCGCGCCACCTCCTGCACTTCGCTGACGTGTGTCTCGGCCACGGGTTCAGGCTCGGGCGGCGAGTTGTCGGCGGTGGTGTCGTCGTCGCCGTCGTCGATCTGGTCGGCGAGCGAGGCCAGCTCAGCCACGACATCGTCGCGGTACGCGGGGCAGTCGTTCGGCCGTACGGCGAGTTCGGGGGTGCGGTCAAGGAGCTGGAAGACCGCGGCCTCGCAGTCCTGGAACTCGGGGGCGTCACCTCTGGCGGCCGCGTCCTGGGCCGACGCGAGCAACGCCTCGACCTGGTCATGGGCGTCCGGCTGCGCCGCCGGCGCGGGGTCGGAATTGGCCGTAGCGGCGGGAGCATTGGCCGGGTGGATACCGTCGTGGGTGGGCGGCGCCGTGCGGCACCCGGCAACGGCCGCGAGCACGACAAGCAACGCCCCGGAGGTGAACGCTCTTCGGCTCATTCGCCTTGCAAGTTCACGAGGAGTGTCAAGGCCAGATGACGGATCCGGCCGCCGCGTTTGAGTTCGACCTCCAGAGGCGATATATCCCTTACGACCCTGCCGTTGCCGTCCACGAGCTGGATGTTGACCAGGCAGCGGTGAGCCTCGTCGAGGGCGCTGCCGACCTGTTCGTCGACGCGCCGCTTGACCTCCTGTCGGGAGTTGAGCGAACCCCGGAGCAGGGCGTCGAGATCGAACGCCGGAGCGCTCTCCCGTATCGGCCTCGGCTCCGGCCGGTACGTGCTCGACTTGCGCAGCGTCTCGAGCTCGGCAAGGATGTCGAGCGATGACGAGACCTTGACGTGGCGCATCTCGGTCTCGACCGCCTCGGGCTCCGCCTCGGGCGTGGTCGCGAACTCGACCCCCGCTTCCTCGATCTCCTCGGCCTCCTCGGCCGCCGGAAACTCGGCTGTGGTGTCGTCCGCGCTCGCCGCCGCGGCTTCGGCTTTCGGCGCCTCACTCCCGGCGGGCTGCACGACGTCCTCAATCGCAGCCGCCGCCGGCCGGACATCCGCTGCCTCGGCCGTTTGCAGCTCCGGGCGGGGCGCCTCATCTGCATCGGGTCCGATTGCGGCCGGGGAGGAGGCGAGCGTCCCGAGGCCCTCGGCCGCGGCTGCCGCGAGCGCCGCGGGGCTGAACGCCACCGGATGCCGCGATGGGGCGCCGGGGGGGGTGGGCACGCCCGAGGCCGCCAGGGGAACGCCGGTCCCGTCGTGCGTGGTCATCCGGCGCCGCAACGACCGCAAGGTGAGTTTGGTGATCGCCTTCAGGGTCTCGAAGACGCCGGTGCCGTCGGTCGCCACCGACTCGAAGTAATCCCATCGGCCGTCGGGGTTGAGCCGGCTATTGAGCTCGTCGAGGGTGAGGACGTTCTTGAGGTCGCGCTTGTTGTACTGCATGACAATGGGGAGGGTGTCGATCGCCAAGCCGAGCTCGGTGAGGTTTTCGGTGAGGTTTTCGAGGCTCTCGATGTTGGCGTCGGCCATCGGTCGCTGCGAGTCCGCGACGAACACCATCCCGTCGACGCCCTTGAGTACGAGCTTGCGGGTCGTGTTGTAGAAGACCTGGCCGGGGACGGTGTAGAGCTGGAGGCGGGTGCGAAAGCCACCGACCTTTCCGACCTCGATCGGTAGGAGGTCGAAGAAAAGCGTTCGGTCGGTTTCGGTCTCGAGCGAGACCATCTCTCCGCGAGAGCCGGGCGCGGTCTTGGTATAGATGAACGAGAGGTTGGTAGTCTTCCCACACAGACCAGGACCGTAGTACACGATCTTGGCCGCCATCTGCATCGTGGCCCAGTTGAAGAAGACCATTGTTGCACGCCCCCAGACTACGTCAACGGCTGGAACCTACCACACCGAGCGTGGCCGGTCAACGCGAGTTCGAGGCCGCGGATGCGCATTTCGTTGAGCAGATGCTCGTTGGCGAGCGCCGCGACGGCAAGATCTGCGACGGCGCGGTACGCGGCCCCAACCTCGCCGGGGATCGCCGCGAGGTGGGCCAGCACCGCGGCGTCATCCCCCCGTGCCAGTGGACCCGTCAGGTTCTCCATGCCGCGCGCCGACAGGGCAGCCTCCACGGCACTGGCGACAAGGGGGCGCAACGCCGCTGCGGCGCCGCGCCGCGAGAACCCCACGCCGGTCAGGAGGTCCCTTGCGGTCACAACGAGCACGTGGGTCAAGTTGGCGGCCAGCGCGGCGGCGGCGTGATAGGTAGGCTTGACGGCCGCAGCGAGGCGCACCGGGCGCATCCCGAGCGCAAGGGCGAGGCGGCGCGCCTCGCGTACTGCCGCGGCGCTGCCTTCGACGGTCGCGACGGCGCCCGCCAGGCGGACGAGCGGCCCGACGGCTGTAGGGAAGCTCACCATCGGGTGGAGCGATCCGGTCGCCGGTCCGGATCGGGCGATGGCCGCAAGCGCGTCGGCCGCGAGCAGGCCGGAGGTGTGGAGCACGACGGTCGTGGCCGGGTGCAGGCGCGGCGCGAGCTGCTCGGCGCACGCCGGGATCGCCGAGTCGGGCACCGCGACGAGCACCCCGTGCACCGGCGGCAGCGCGTCGCCGGCGCCGAACGTCCGGACCCCGGGCAGCGCCCGCCTCACCCGCGCCCTGCCCCGCGGCGAGCGCGTCTCCACACCGGCCACCCCGAGACCCGACGCTTCGATCGCCCGGGCCAACTGCACGCCGCAGCGGCCCGCACCCACGAGAAACCATTGAGGGAGCATGCGATCATGGTACAGTATGGCAACCCGCGGAAGGGTTCCGCGCGGGCGGAAGCAGGCCGATGAAGGACATCATGACCGAGCGCGAGCGGGAGATTTTGTGCGAGGTGGTGGAACTCTACCTCGTCGACGGCGAACCCGTGGCGTCAGCCGCGCTGGCGCGGGTCTCGCAGACCGGCCTTTCCTCCGCCTCGCTGCGCAACGTGATGTCCGACCTCGAGGAGCAAGGATTCCTTCTGCAGCCGCACACCTCGGCGGGGAGGATCCCCTCGGACCGGGGTTTTCGCCTGTACATCGATAGGCTCCTGCAGCGCGTCGCGCTCCCCCATCGCGACGAGCGCCGCCTGCGGGCGATGCTTCTGCCCTCCGGACCGCTCGAGGAGGTGCTGGCGCAGGCCAGCCGCGTGCTCGCCGACGTCACCACCGAGGTCGGCATGGCGCTGGCGCCGCCCTCGCAGCAGGCCACGGTGCAGTCGATCCACTTCGTCCGCGTGGCGCTGCAGCGGGTCCTCACCGTGGTCGTGACGGCGGGAGGGCTCGTCGACTCCAGGCTGCTCACGGTCGATCGTGACTTCCTGCCGCCCGAACTGGAGCGGATCTCCAACTACTGCACCGAGACGTTCGAGGGGCTTTCGCTCCAAGAGATCCGGAACCGGCTGCTCGCGCTCGTGGTCCAGGAGCGGGCGCAGGCGGACGAACTGCTGGCCGCGGTCGTTGCTCTCACCCAGCGCGCGGTCGAGACTCAGGCCGCGCCCGCCGGCGAGGTCTTTGTCGAGGGCGCGGGACGGCTGCTGGAGCGCGCCGGGCCGGGCCAGCTCGAGGCGGTGCGGAGGCTGCTTGGCGCCCTCGCCGACAAGGCGACCCTGCTGACGCTCCTCAACGACTTCCTCGAGGCCTCCGGGCCCCTGGTGCTCCTCGGTTCGGAGTTCACGCTGGTGGGCGGGGGCGACCTCGGGTTGATCGTGTCTTCGTTCCAGCGCAGCAGCGGGGAGCAGGGGTTGATCGGGGTGGTCGGCCTCAAGCGCATGGACTATCACAAGATCATTCCGATCGTGGACTATATTGGTCAGTATCTCACTGGGTCCGGTAGCGAGCCGGGAGGAGTTGGATGAGCGACGAGGAACGGCGCCAGGCGCCGGAGGAAGAGGCCGAGACGGGCATCGAACCCGTGGAAGGCGCCGGGCAACAGACCGAAGAGGCGCCTCTGCCCGACAAGGACGCGCTCCAGGAGGAGTTGGCCAACCTGCAGCAGGAGATCGCGCGCTTCCGCGAGCTCTACCTGCGCAAGCTCGCGGACTTCGACAACTACCGCAAGCGGCAGGAGCGCGAGATGGGCGAGTTCCGGCGGTACGCAAACGCCGAGCTTCTCCGCGACTGCCTGCCGGTACTCGACAACCTCGAACGGGCGCTCGCGGTTCCGGGGGGCGCCGCCTCCGGCCTGCGCGAGGGCGTCGAACTGGTGCTGCGGCAGTTCAAGGACGTATTGGGCCGCAACGGGCTCGCCGAGGTCGATCCGACCGGCCAGCCGTTCAACCCGACGCTGCACGAGGCGATCTCACGCAACGAGGACTCTCGAGTTCAGGAGCCGACTGTCGTCCAGGTGCTGCAGAAGGGCTACCGTCTGGGTGAGCGGTTGATCCGTCCCGCGCTGGTGATCGTCGCCGTGCCCGCCGGCCCGGTGCGGCAGGCCGACGCGGGGCAGAGTTCCGAGGGGACCAATGGGCAAAATCATCGGAGTTGACCTCGGCACGACGAACTCGTGCGTTGCTGTCGTCGAGGGCGCCCGCCCGGTCGTCATCCCGAACCGGGAGGGCGCGCGAACGACGCCGTCGGTGGTTGGCCGGGCGGCGGACGGGGAACTCCTCGTTGGGCAGATCGCTCGCAGACAGGCCTTGACCAACCCGCGCAACACCGTATACGCGGTAAAGCGCCTGATCGGGCGCAAGTACAACACGCCCGAGGTGCAGCGGGCGCGCACAATCGTGCCGTACTCGATCGTCGAGGCCCCCAACGGGGACGCCTACGTCCAGGTCGGCGACAAGATGCACTCGCCGCAGGAGATTTCCTCGTTCATCCTGCGCGAGATCAAGGATTTCTGCGAGACCTCGCTGGGCGAAGAGGTGACGCAGGCGATCATCACGGTACCCGCCTATTTCGACGACTCGCAGCGCCAGGCGACCAAGGACGCGGGGACGCTGGCCGGGCTCGAGGTGCTGCGCATCATCAACGAGCCCACCGCCTCGTCGCTCGCCTATGGGTTCGGGCGTGGCGGCAGCGAGACGATCGCGGTGTTCGACCTCGGCGGAGGGACGTTCGACATCTCGATCCTCGAGATCGGCGAAGGGCTGTACGAGGTGAAGTCCACCGCGGGCGACACGTTTCTGGGCGGCGAGGACTTCGATGCCCGCATCATCGAGTTCCTGCTCGACCAGTTCTTCAAGGAAACGAAGGTCGACCTGCGGGGCGACTGCATGGCGATGCAGCGCCTCAAGGAAGCGTCCGAAGCGGCGAAGTGCGAACTGTCGACCGCCCAGATTGCGAACATCTCGCTGCCGTTCATCGCCACCGACGGGACGCAGGCGCTGCACCTCAACTGCGTACTGACCCGCGAGCAACTCGAGGGTCTGGTGGGCGACTTGGTGCGCTCCACGCTCGACCCGTGCCGCAACGCTCTCGAGGCGGCGGGGCTGAAACCCGAGCAGGTGCAGCAGATCATCCTCACCGGCGGCCAGACGCGCATGCCGCTGGTCGCGCGCACCGTCGCCGAATTCTTCGCCAGGACCCCCTCGCGCGAGATCAACCCCGACGAGGTCGTCGCGGTCGGCGCGGCGATCCAGGGCGGGATCGTGCTCGGCGAGATCAAGGACCTGGTGCTGCTCGACGTCACCCCGCTCTCCCTCGGCATCGAGACGCGCGGCGGCCTGTTTACCAAGCTGATCGAACGCAACTCCACCATCCCGACGCGCAAATCGCAGATCTTCACGACGGTCACCGACAACCAACACTCGGTGGAAATCGCCGTGCTGCAGGGCGAACGTGAGCTTGCCAGCGAGAACAAGGCGCTGGGCAGGTTCGAACTCGTCGGAATCCCGCCCTCGCCGCGCGGCGTTCCCCAGATCGAAGTGACGTTCGCGATCGACTCCAACGGCATCGTGCAAGTGACCGCGCGCGACCTCGCCACCGGGCGCGAACAATCGATTCAGGTGAACCCCGCTGGGGGCTTGAGCAAGGAGGAGATCGACCGCATGATCGCCGAGGCCGACCGAATGCGCAAGGACGACATACGGCGCCGCGAGATCCGCTTGCTGCGTAACAGGCTGGAAGGCCTTCTGTACACGAACGAACGGGTGTTCAAGGAGTTCGGTTCTCTCCTCGAAGCCGCAATCATCGACAAGGTGAAGGGGGCGCTGGAGCATGGCCGGCGGGTGCTGGATTCCGAGGACTCCGCGGTCCTCCACGAGGCCATCGATGCGGTGAATGTCGCGGCCCGCCACCTGACTGAGGTCATGTTGACCGACCCCTCGCGCTTCCTCTCCGGCATGGGCGGTGCCCCCCTCGACGGCGGTGGAAACTCGTGAGCGCACGCGACTACTACGAGGTGCTCGGGATCGGCCATGGCGCGGCCCGCGAGGAGATCAAGGCCGCCTACCGCAAGCTGGCGGTGAAGTATCACCCCGACCGCAACCCGGGCGACGCTCAGGCCGAGGAGCGCTTCAAGGAGGCCGCGGAGGCGTACGCGGTGCTCTCCGACTCCGACAAGCGCGCCCGCTACGATCGCTTCGGCCAGGCGGGCCTCGGGGAGCAGCCGTTCTCAGGGTTTGACTCGTCGGTCTTCGGCGATTTCGCCGATATCCTCGGCAACATCTTCGGCTTCGAGGGGTTCTTTGGCGGCCGGCGCCGCGGCGGCCCCGAGCGGGGCTCCGACCTGCGGACCTCGATCGCGATCTCGTTCGCCGAGATGGCGGTCGGGGTCGAGCGGCTGCTCACGGTTCCCCGCGAGGAGAGCTGCGAGGCGTGCGCCGGCAGCGGCCTCGCGCCCGGCGCGAAGGCCGAGACCTGCCGGAGTTGCGGCGGTCGCGGCCAGGTGCGTGTCAGCCAGGGGTTCTTCACCATGGTGCGGCCGTGCCCCGACTGCGGCGGCGCCGGGCGGAAGGTCTCGAACCCGTGCCAGGAGTGCCGCGGCGACGGCCGGGTCGAGCGCCGGCGCCAGCTCAAGGTCACGGTCCCGGCCGGGATCGAGGACGGCACGCGCCTGCGGATGGTCGGCGAGGGCGAGGCGGGGGTGCACGGCGGGCCGGCTGGCGATCTCTACGTCATCGTGCGCGTCGAACCCCACGAACTGTTCGTGCGCGATGGGGCCGACCTCCACCTGGAGCAGGAGATCTCGGCGTTTCGGGCGGCGCTGGGCGCGGAACTCGAGGTGCCGACGCTGGGCGGCGCCGAGAAGCTCAAGGTGCCGGCCGGGGCGCAGCCCGGGGACACCGTGGTCCTGCGCGGCAAGGGCCTTCCTCGGGTGCAGCGCTCGGGGAAGGGGGACCTCGTGGTCCACCTCCAGGTCACGGTGCCGCGCAAGCTCACGGCGAAGCAGCGTGAGCTGATCCAGGCGGTCGTGGCCGAGGAGGGCGATCGCCCGGGCGTCTTCCGCCGGGTGCGCGACCTAATCGAGGGCAGTGGTTGAGCGCGAGCTACCTGACCGTCACCTGCCGCATGCCCGCCGGCGCTGAGAACGAACTCTCGAGCGCCCTCGAACGCTGGCCGGTGCTGGGGTGTCAGGTCGAGAACGCCGGCGCCGACATCGCCGTGACCGTGTTCATCGAGAAGGACGAGGCGGGCGCGCTCGTATCCGTCTGCGCGGGGCTCGCGGCGCTGGGAGGCCGGGAGGTCGCCGCCGGCCGTTTCGCTTCGCGGATCAGGACTGGCTCGCCGAATACCGGCGCCACGCGGTCCCGCGCCCGATCGGAACGCGGTTCTGGGTGGACCCGCACCCGGAGGTCCCGACCCCCCCGCCCGCGGGGCGAGTGCACCTCGTCGTCGAGCCCCGCCAGGCGTTCGGCAGCGGGTCGCACGAGTCCACGCAGCTCGTCCTCCTGATGATGGAGGAGCTGCCGCTCGTCGGGCGTCGCATCCTCGACGTCGGGACCGGCTCAGGGATCCTCGCGCTTGCCGCCCGCGCGCTCGGCGCCGCCGAGGTGGTGGGGTTCGACATCGACTTCGAGGCTGTGTGCATCGCGCACCAGACCGTCGCCGTGCAACCGCAGCGGTTGCCGGTCGCACTGTTCGCCGGTTCGACTTCGGCGCTCGCGCCGCGGCCGGCGTTCGACGTCATCCTCGCCAACCTCATCCCGGTCGAGGCGCAGCCGCTGCTCGCCGACCTGCGCTCGTTGCTCGCGCCGGACGGGGCGCTGGTGCTTTCCGGGCTCATGGCCGACCAGCTCGCGGCGAGCGAGGAGGAGCTCGCGCGTTGCGGCTTCGCGGTTGAGCGCGCCCGTGAGCTCGAGGAGTGGGCCGGGCTGGTGTGCACGGCCGGGGCCCGGGGTTCGGGGCTCGGGGCTCGTACCGACGAATCCGCCTCACCTGCGGTCCGATGAGCGTGACGAGGCTCATGCTGCCAGGTGCGGTGCTCGCCGTGGGCGAGGTCCTCATTCCGGCCGAGGCGGCGCACCACGCCCGCGTGGCGCGGGTCGCGCCCGGGGACCAGGTCGAAGTGCTCGATCTTGCCGGCGCCGTCGGGATCGGCACCCTGGCGCGGTGGGACGGCAAGGCGTGCGTGGTCGAGGTCGCCAATGTCGAGCGCGGGCGCGGCGAGCCCCCAGCCCCGCTCGTCCTCGGCCTCGCCGCGCTGCATACGCAGGCGTTCGACTGGGCGGTGGAGAAGGCCACGGAGTTGGGCGCGACGGCGCTGGTCCCGGTGTTGGCCGCGCGCGTGCAGGGGGGGCGGCACGCCGCGCGCGTCGAACGCTGGCAACGGCTCGCCGACGCCGCGGTCGCCCAGTGCGGCCGCAGCCGGCCTCCGGCGGTGGCCGAGCCGCAGTCCCTCGCTGACTTTCTCGCCAGCGCCAGCGGCGTCGGCCTCGTCGCCGAGCCCGGGGCGCCGATGCCGGGTTCGTTCCAACCGTCCGCAGACGGCATCACGGTGCTCGTGGGTCCGGAGGGCGGCTTGACCGACGAAGAGTTGGCCGCGGTCAGGGCTGCGGGGTTCGTCGGGCTGCCGCTCGGACCGCGCATCTTGCGCGCCGAGACCGCGGCGGTGGCGGCGTTGACGCTCGCCCAATCGCTGGCCGGCTGGCTCCGCTAGGGGCGCCGCCGATAGCGGACCACGGACCACATTTCACGGTCGTTCGGCCGGTGCGGGTGGTCCTACCGGTAGGCTTCCTTGCGGTGAGCGACGCGGACGACGGAGATCAGCAGTTGCGCGCCGTCGAAAGCGTAGACGACGCGATAGGTGCCCACACGAAGCCGGCGGAGCCCCTTCCATTCGGCGGTCAGCAGCTGGCCCTTGAGCGGCGTGTCGATCAACCCCTCGACGGCGCGCACGATTCGCTGCTGGACGTCTCTGGGGAGCGCCTCGAGTTCCCGGTAGGCCCGGCGTTCCCACCTAATCGAGACCGAGGGCACGCTTGACCTCGCCGTGACCCAGCCACTTCGCCTTGGGGTCGCGGATACGGGCGAGCGCGATTTCGAGGTCCTCGCGGTCGGAGAGGTACAACTCGAGCGCCTCAACGATAAACGAGGACTTCGAGCGCTTGCCGGCCTTGGCAACCCGCTCGAGCCTCTCCGCCAGCTCATCTGGCAGTCTTACGCTCTGCGCGACCATGTCACCCTCCGGTGCCAGTGTACTTCGTGTATGACAAGTGTGCAACACTTTCGTCGCCGACCTGTCGCCGACCGGCGCCGCCGGCTCTGGCCACGGGCCACCGGCCTCGTCGTTTCAGTGCCCGAACCCCGAGCCCCTAATCCCGAACCCCTAACCCCGAACCCCGGCTTCTCCGACGGCGGTACGCGGATCAACCGTTTCGCAGCACGAGGAGACGGGGCTCGGTCATCTCCTCGACGGCGAACCGGGGTCCCTCGCGGCCGACGCCGGACTCCTTGACGCCGCCGTACGGCATCGGGTCGCTGCGCCAGGAGGGCATGTCGCCCTGGATCACGGCGCCGACCTCGAGCGCGGCGAACGCCCGCTGGATCTTCTCGACGTCGCGGGTGAAGACGCCGGCCTGCAGGCCGAAGCGCGAGTCGTTGACGATCGCGAGCGCCTCGTCGAAGTCGCGGTAGCTGCGCAACGCGGCGACGGGCGCGAACGCCTCGTCGGACCACACCGCGGCGCCGGCGGGGACCCGGTCGAGCAGGACCGGCGCCACCATCGAGCGCTCGCGCCGCCACGGGGTGAGGCAGCGGGCGCCGCGAGACTCGGCGTCTTGGACCCAGCGCTCGATGCGGTCGCCGTCGCCGGGGGTGATCATCGGACCGCAGAGGGTTTCCTGGCCCGCCGGGTCGCCGGCCGGGAACGCGGCCGTCGCCGCCGCCAGGGCCTCGCGAAAATCGGCCGCGACGGATTCGTGGACGAGGACTCGCTGGACCGAGATGCACGACTGACCGGCGAAGGCGTACGCGCCGCCCGCGATCCGCCTGGCAACGGCCTCGAGGTCGCCGGCGTCGGGTTCCACGATTACCGCCGCGTTGCCGCCCAGCTCGAGCGCCACCTTGCGGTCCCAGAGCTTCCGCTTGAGGTCCCAGCCGACGGCCGCGGAGCCGGTGAACGTCACCAGGCGCACCCGCGGGTCGTCGAGAAGGGCCGCGGCCTGAGCCCCGCCGCACGGCACCACGTTGACCCCGCCCGCCGGGACTCCGGCCTCGTGGAGGATCCCGGCGAGCAACAGCGCCGGGGACGGCGTCTGCGAGGCCGGCTTGAGGACGATCGGGCAACCGGCTGCGACCGCGGGGCCGAGCTTGTGCGCCACCAGGTTGAGCGGGAAGTTGAACGGCGTGATCCCGACCACGGCGCCGACCGGGAACCGGCGCAACAGCGCGGTGCGGCCATCCCCAGACGCGAAACCGCCGAGGTCAATCAGCTCGCCGTACGGCGTGCGGGCGACCCGGGCCGAGTCGGCGAACGTCTCGGCGCAGCGGTCGGCCTCGGCGCGGGCGAGTGTGAGCGGTTTTCCCGCCTCCTCGACCATCGTCTGAGCCAGCTCGTCGCGCCGGTGCGCGACCTCGGCCGCCGCCTTCTCGAGGATCGCCGCCCGCCGATGCGGCGGCAGCGCCGCCATCGCAGGCCGGGCCGCAACGGCAGCATCGAGCGCCGCCGCAAGGTGCGCCCGGCCGGCCCGCGCCACGCGGGCGACCTCCCGCCCGTCGTATGGCGAATGAACGGTGATCGCGCCGTTCCCCTGCTGCCAGGCGCCCGCGACGAACAACCCGAGTTCTCTCATGGCGGCCTCCGGACGTTGCCATCCTACCGCGGGGCGCGGGGTCGAAGCACGGCGCAGAAAATGAAAGAGGGGCCGCCTCCCCCCCAGTCAGCGGCCCCAATCCTGCGAACGCAGGATGGAGGTTGCCCTCCACCCCGAGCAACACGGTTCCCGCCCCGGCTCTTCCCCCCTGGGCGGGGCCAGCTAGAACTTGACCTGGAGCGTGAGCTGCACGCGCTTCTCGTCGGGGATGTTGGGGTCGGTGTGCTTCTTCACCTGGTAGTCGAGCAGGCACATGTTCGGACCGCTGAAGGCGTAGGAGACGCCGACGATGGACATCTTCGTCACGTCGTCCAACACGCTCGCGGCCCGGTCGGGGTTGGGGTCGAAGTGATCGTAGCGGCCGATGACGCCCCACCGGGCGCCCTCGCCGGGGCGGACGTTTGCGAACAGCGAGTAGCCCTTCTGCTGGCGCGCGGACCCGTCGGCGTTGAGGGCCGTGCCTCCCTGATTCCCCTTGCCGGAGAAGTACTCGGCCTGGCCCGTGAAGTGGGCGGTCTCGTACGACACCATCCCGTCGAACACGGTCCAGTCGGGCAGGCTCTTGCCGGGGGCGCTGGCCACGTTGCCATTGCCGCTGACGCCGAAGACCGTGAACTGGAGGCCCGGCACCGCGTCGGGAAGCGGGCGGAGCGAGATGCGCGCCTCCAGAGCCTTGTTCTGGTTCTTCTCCGCCGCGTGGTAGCCGTTGCCGTTGTAGATGCCGAGCTGCCAGGAGCCGTAACGGCCCGCGTAGGCGCCATCCACGTTCTTGCGGTACTCCTCGGACATCAGGCCGCCGAGGTTCGACCCCACCAGGATGCCGTCGTCGGCGCTGTTGAGGATGCCGTTGCGCTCCATGAACATCTCGTCCTGCATGCGGTAGCGGTTCACGGCCTCGTCCCAGTCGAGCCACGGGATCACCACCTGGCCGAAGTTGACGTAGGGCTGGGAGAAGATGTCATTGCCCTGCCAGTGGAAGCTCCCGTACAGGTACTTGATCCTGGGCTGGTAGTCGCCGGTGGCGTTCTGGTAGACGTCGGTGGTGATGCGGCCGGTGAACCAGGGGGTGACGTCGTCGGTCACGTCGAGGTAGCCGCGCTTGAGGACGAACTTGCTGTACGAGGTTGTCTGGCCGGGTGTGCCGGCGTAGGCCGTCCCGTTCTGAAATGAGAGGTAGAAGGTGCCGCCCACGTGCAGGCCCTTGAGCGCCGACGGCGCGGCCGGCTTGGGCGCCGGCGTCGGCCGGTCGTACCCCGGCAGGTTGTTCTTGAAGAGAAAAAGGTCGATGGCGGTCGCGTTCTCGCCGATCAGGGTCTCGCCGTTCGGGCCACGCCCGGGCAGCGTGATCGCCGTCTTGCCCATCTCGCCGGTCGTCTGGAACGACGTGTAGCGCTCGTAGGTGTTGAAGACGTAGATCGTGCCGTCCTTCCGGATCTCCTGGTAGTAGAGGCCCGTGACCTGGGCGGTGGCGGCCCCGGCGAGCAGCAGGGCGGCGAGGAAGCCCGCGGCTGTGCGCCAGAGGGTGGTGGTGCTGCGCTTCTCGTGGATCACGTGAGCTGGCATCGTCATCTCTCCTCCTCGGGGCGGCGCCCCGTCGCCGCTTTGTACGGGTCCGCCGTGACGGCGGCAAGGCGGCGGCGTGAAGGCACGGTGAACCTCCGCGCGGCGGAGGCGGCCCGGAACGCCTCGACGGGTCCGTTCAGGCTATGTCAGGCGTCCGCGTCCGGACCCGCCGCCCGGCCGGAAGCCCGGGCCAGGAAGGCACGCACCGCCGGGGCAATTGCATCGGGGTCGGAGTACGCGGCGGATTCGACGCCGGTCAGGCCGAGCATGAGCCGGGAGACGACGGCGTCGCGACGGTGGAGGAGGAGCACGGGGATG
>NCBR01000133.1 GCA_002279285.1 Acidobacteria bacterium 37-71-11 | reverse complement strand
GAGGCCGAGCTCCCCGGCCACGCCGAGCATCTCGCCGAGGTACGGCCCGGGGAGCGCGCGGGCGATGAGCAGCACCGCGTCGGCGCCCAGGAGCACGGCTTCGAAGAGCTGGCGAGGGGCGAGCAGGAAGTCCTTCTGCAGCACGGGCAGCGCGACCGCGCGCCGCACCGCCGCCACCCACCCCGGCTGCCCCGCGAAGAACTGCGGCTCGGTGACCACAGAAACGGCGGCAGCGCCGCCGGCCTCGTAGGCGCGCGCCAGCTCGACCGGGTCGAACGGCTGCCGCAGCCACCCCTTGGATGGCGAGCGTCGCTTGCACTCCGCGATCACCCGCACCCCGGGGGCCGCAAGCGCCGAGAGCAGGCTGCGCCGCCCCTCGCGCCGGCGGATCCCCGCCACCTCGCGCGCCCGCGCCTCGAGGCCGGCCGCCGGCGGCTCTTTGGCCAGGCGGTCGCGGACCGCGTCCGTGATCCGCACCAGGATGTCGGGCTCGAACGCACTCACGGCGCGATCTCCCGGGCGGCGCGGATCACCGCCTCGAGCGTCCGCGCAGGCGCGCCATCCGCGAGGCTCGCCAAGCTTTGCTCGAGGCCCGCCGCAAGGTCGGGCGTGGCGCCCGCCACCACCAGCGCGGCCGCGGCGTTGAGCGCGACCGCATCCGCGGCGGCCGAGCGCTCCTCGCCCGCGAGGATCGCCCGCAGCCTGGCGGCGTTCTCCGCGGCGCCGCCGCCGGCCAGCTCGGCGTGGCCGGCGCGGCGGATGCCGAGCGCTTCCGGGTCCACCACCGTCTCGCCGGCGATGCGGCCGTCGCGCACCTCGATCACCAGCGTTGGGGCGCACACCGACAGTTCGTCCAGGCCGTCGTTGCCGTGCACGACCCAGGCGCGCTCGGCCCCCAGCTCGGCGAGCGCGCCGGCCACCAGCGCCATCACCGCGCGGCTGTAGACACCGACGACCTGGCGCCGCACCCCGGCGGGGTTGGCGAGCGGCCCCAGGAGGTTGAACACCGTGCGCACGCCGAGGGCGCGGCGCACCGGCATCACGGCGCGCATCGCCGGGTGCAGCCGCGGCGCGAACAGGAACGCGAACCCCACCTCGTCGAGGAGGGCGCCGAGCCGCTCGGGCTCGAGCTCCAGCGGCACGCCGAGCGCTTCGAGCACGTCGGCGGAGCCGCACCTCGACGACACCGAGCGGTTGCCGTGCTTGGCCACCGCGACGCCGCAGGCGGCGGCGACGAACGCGGCGCCGGTCGAGATGTTGAGCGTGTGGGCGCCGTCGCCGCCCGTGCCGCAGGTGTCGATGAGCGGCGCGCGGCTGCTGGGGACCGCGACCGCGAACGAGCGCAGGACCCGCGCCGCCGCGGCGACCTCGCCGGGGGTCTCGCCCTTGGCCCGCAACGCGATCAGGAACGCGGCCTGCTCCGGCTCCGACCACTCGCCGGCCATCAGCGCCGTGAAACACGCCTCGGTGATCTCGGCGGGCAGGTCCTCGCCCGCCAGCAACGGCTCGAGCACGTCCCGGATCACGCCGCCTCCACCTTCACGCCGGCCACGCCGAGGAAGTTGGCGAGCAGGCGCTTGCCGCCCCGGGTCAGGTACGCCTCGGGGTGGAACTGCACGCCGAAGTGCGGCCGGTCGCGGTGCGCGAGCCCCATCACCAGGCCGTCGTCGGTCCACGCCACGACCTCGAGGTCGCGGGGGAGGGACGCCCGCTCGGCGACGAGCGAGTGGTAGCGCGTCGCCTCGAACGGCTCCGCGAGGCCGGCGAAGACGCCCAGGCCGCTGTGGTGCACCGGCGAGGTCTTGCCGTGCCGGGGCTCGGGCGCGCGCACCACCCGTCCGCCGTAGGCGACCGCGAGCGCCTGGTGTCCGAGGCAGACCCCGAGCAGCGGCACGGCCGCCGCGGCCCGCGTCAGCTCGATGCACACACCAGCGCCCTCGGGAATGCCGGGGCCGGGGGAAAGCACGATCGCGCGCGGCGCGAGCGCCACGATTTCGGCCACGGTGGCCGCGTCGTTGCGGATCACGCGCACCGTCTCCCCCGCCGCCAGCTCGCGCAGGTACTGGACGAGGTTGTAGGTGAACGAGTCGTAGTTGTCGATCAGCACGATCACGACTGCATCCCTTCCGCCAGCAGCACGGCCAGGGCGAGCGCGCGGGCCTTGTTGGCGCACTCGGCGAGTTCGCTCTCGGGCAGCGAGTCGAAGACGATCCCCGCGCCCGCCTGCACGTGGACGGCGCCGCGGGCCGCCACCGCCGTGCGGATCGCGATGCAGGCGTCCATGTCGCCGCCGAAGTCGAAGTACCCGACGGCGCCCCCGTACACCCCGCGGCGCACCACCTCGAACTGCTCGATCAGTTCCATCGCCCGCACCTTCGGCGCGCCGGTCAGCGTCCCGGCCGGGAAGCACGCGAGGAGCACGTCGAGCGCCGAGAGCCCCGCCTCCAGCTCGCCCGTGACCTCGCTCGTCAGGTGCATGACCTGCGAGTAGCGCTCGACCTCCATGAAGCGCGACACCTTCACGGTGCCGGCGCGCGCGATCTTGCCGATGTCGTTGCGGCCGAGGTCGACGAGCATCAGGTGCTCGGCGCGCTCCTTCTCGTCCGCCAGCAACTCCGCCGCCAGCCGCGCGTCCTCGGCGGCCGTACCCCCACGCCGCCGCGTGCCCGCGATCGGGCAGGTCCCCGCCTGGACGCCGCGCAGCCGCGCGAGCGTCTCCGGAGAGGAGCCGAGGATCTGGGCCTCGCCGGCGTCCAGGTAGAACATGTACGGCGACGGGTTGGCCAGACGCAGCGCCCGGTAGAGGGCGATCGGGGACGCAGCGCTCGGGCGCGACCACCGGCGCGAGAGCACGATCTGGAAGCACTCGCCGGCGCGGATCTCCTCCCGCGCGCGCGCCACCGCGGCGAGGAAGCGGTCGTCGTCGGGGGCGACTTGCCACGAGAGGTCGGGCTGGAGGGACGGGTCCGCCGCCGGCAACGGCGCCGGCCGCGCCTCGTCGAGCGGGGCCGCCAGCACGCCCTCCAGGTGGTCGAGCGCGGCGACGGCGCGGCCGTACGCGGCATCGGCGCCGTCCTCCACCGTGACCGTCGCGATCAGGAGCAGGCGCTGGCGGGCGCGGTCGAGCGCCGCGATCACCGGGTAGACGGCAAACCACGCGTCGGGTAGGCCGAGCGGGTCGGGAAGGTGCGCGGGGATCCGCTCGAGCAGCCGCACCGCGTCGTACCCCAGCCACCCGACCGCGCCGCCCGCGAACGGCGGCAGGTCCTCCACCGGCGCACGCCCGTGGGCCGCGACCGTCTCCCGCAGGGCCTCGAGCGGCGCTGCCGCCGACTCGATGCCATCCACGAACGCCTTGCCGCCGCGCACCGCGACGATCCGCGCCGGGTCGGCGCCGGCGAACGACCAGCGCGCCACGCGCTCGCCGCCTTCGACGCTCTCGAGCAGGAACGGGTGGCGTCCGGCGCGGGCCAGGCGCAGCAGCATCCCGGTCGGCGTGACGGTGTCGGCGGTCAGCTCCCGCACGACCGGGACGGCCCGGTGGCTCCTCGCGAGCTCCCCGAAGCGCTCTCGCGACGGACGGGTCACCGGCCACCCCCAGCGGGACGTGAACCGCCGCCGCGTCTCGCGTCGCTCACATCTTCCCCCGACTGCCGGCGTGCAGCGATTCGTCGTGCAACACGGACCCCTCCGGCGGTGTCAGCGCCGCCGCCGCCTGCGCCAGCGCCGGGTAGCGGTGGGCCGCGACCCGCGCCACGACGGTGCGGCGCACGAAGTCCCACACTCCGAGCGGCGAGGCGAAACGCACGGCTCCGGCGGCCGGCAGCATCGGGCTGGCGCCCAGCACGAGACTTGCGAGCGCCGGCGGCGACCACGGCCCCACGACCACCATCCCCGCCCGCTCGATGAGGTCCTGCACGCGCAACGGCTCGGCAAGGAGCAGCTCGACGCGCTGCGGCGCGATGCGGTTGACCACGTCCGCCGCGGCCTCGAGGTCGGGCACCAGCACGATGGCGCCCCAGTTCTTGAGCGCCGCCCGCGCCGGGCTCTTCTTCGGCAAGCTCCGCACCCGGGCGGCAATGCGCCGTTCCACCTTCGCCGCCAGGCTCTTCGACGGGGTCACCAGGACCGCGAGCGCGTCCTCGTCCTGGCCGGCCGCAGCGAGCAGGTCGGCCGCGGCGATTTCGGCCTCCGCACGGGCGTCGGCGACGATCACCGTCTCCGAGGGGTCCGCCGCCGCATCGACACCCACCACGCCGCTCACCGCGCGCTTCGCCGCCGCGACGAGGCGCCCGCCGGCGCCCACGATCTTGTCCACCGGCGCGACCGAGTCGGTGCCGTAGGCAAGCGCCGCCACGGCGTGCGCGCCGCCCATCAGGTAGATCTCGCGGAGGTCGAGGCGGTCGAGCAGGTAGCGCAGCTGCAGCGAGGCCAGGAACGCACGGGGGGGCGTCGCGACCGCGATCCGCGGTACCCCCGCGGTGCGCGCCGCAACTACCGTCGCCAGGAGCGACGACAAGCACGCCGCCGAGCCGTCCGCCACGTACACCCCGACCGACTCGATCGGCCGCACCCGGATGCCGAGGGCGCCGTTGTCTTCCTCCGGCGTGAAGCCCTTTACGGCTTGCGGCTCGTGGAACGCCTTGAGGTTGGCGAGCGCAAGCTCGACGGCGTTGACGAACTCCTCCCCGACCTCCTCGCCGCCCGCGACCGCGCCGCGCAGGCGGAACCCTTCCGTGGGGCGCCCCTTGAGGTCGAGCCGCCGCACGTACGCCACCAGGGCCTTGTCGCCCTGCTTGGCCACGGCCGCCACCGCCCGGCGCGCCTTGTCTTCGAGCTGGGCCGGGAACAGCAGGGCGTACCGCGTCTCCAGCTGTTGCAGGTAGCGCTCGCCTTTCGCCTCGCCGCTATTCCAGATCTTCATCGTCCCCTCCCAACGTGCGTGTCAACGCACGGACCGCCACGCTTTTCGTGAACGCCGCAGCCGAGCTCCCGGCGGGCCCGTCCCATTCTCCCGCAAGGCGGCGGAGCTTGCCACCGGGACGCACCGTGCGCGGCCGCCGCTCCTCCCGCCCGGCTCACGCCTCCCCCTCCCCGAGACCGAGCGCCGCGGCCATCGCCCGCACCGGCGGCGCCGCACCGGTCATCGCCGCGAACTGGGACACCGCCTGGAAGAGCAGCACCTCGCGGCCGGCGACGTAGCGCCAGCCGCGGCGCGCGGCGAGTTGCTCGAGGAACGTCGGTCCGGGGCCGTACGGGAGGTCGACGAGCACGCCTCCCGCGGGGAGGCGCAGCGCCTCCAGCCACGACGAGGACTCGCCGTCGGCCCCGGCGGGCGTGGCGTTGACCACGACGGCGGCCCGCTCGCTCGCGGCGATCTCGACGGCGGTGACACCCAGGCCGCGGGCCGCTGCGACCGCGCGTTCGCCGTCGCGTGCGGCGATAATCACTTCGGCGCCCGCGAGCAGCAGCGCCACCGCCGCGGCGCGCGCCGCGCCGCCTGCCCCGAGCACAAGGGCGCCGGCGCCGGCGAGGTCAACCCCTTCCTCGGCGAGCACGCGCGTGATCCCGTCCATGTCGGTGCAGTCGCCGAGCACCTTCCCCGCACGCGGCAGCACCGTGTTCGCGGCGCCGGCGCGTTCGGCCCGCGGCGCCAGCAGCGTGCAGCGGCGCGCGGCCTCCCCTTTCCACGGCATCGTCACCGCGAAGCCGCCGGCCGGCAGCCCGAGCGCGTCGAGCCACGACGCCCCCGCCGGGAGCAGCAGCCCGTCCAACTCCGAGGCCGCCCCGACCTCGAGCGGCACGAACACGTTGGGCAACCCGAGCGCGCGGTAGGCGGCGGCGTGGACGCGCGGCGACAGCGACCCGGCCACGGGCTTGCCGAGCACCGCGAAGAGCCGGCGCGGGCGGCCGGCCAGGTGCCCGATCAGCGCAGCCATCTCCTCCGGGAGGTACTGGCCCGGCGCCGCGCACCGCTCCGGCGCCCACGCGGCGTACGCGAGCGGCGCTCCGAGCAGCGGGCCGAGCAGGCGCGTCGGCCGACCGGCTTCGCCGGAGGCGAACAGCACCGCCCGGCGGCTCGCCCGCGCGCCGCGGTCGAGCGCGTTCGCCAGGCGCAGCACCGCTTCGACGTCCGCCAGACTCTGCGCCTCCGGGACGATCTTGACGAACCGCGTCCCTGCCGCGAGCATCGCCGCGACCCGTTCCTCGAGGTCGGCGGGGACGCTGCCCCTGAAGTGCGCCGAGAGGATCACGCGCTCGCGCGGGACGACGGCGTCCACGAGGTCGCGGTCGCGGCCCGCCTCGAGGTCGACGAACGCGGCGGGCAACGCCGCGGCGCGCTCGAAGAAACGGCGCCGCTCGGCCGCGTCGTCCGGCCCCTCGCCGCCCTCGGCGCGCGAGCGCAGCGTCACGATCGCCGGGATACCGGCGGAGCCGATCAGCCGGTCGAGGTCGGCGCTGGCGCCGAGGAGGTCGGCACGCAGCTCCACCATGGTGGCGGCCGCCGGTGGAAACCGCAGCTCCTCGGCGGGGTCGCCGCGGACGCTCGGAACATAGGTGGCAACGATCTCCATAAACTCGAACCTCCCCGCCGGGAGCGGGGAGGTTGTGGTCCGTTTCCACCTTGTCTCCCCGCTTGTGCCCGGCGGCCAAGCGGGGACGGCACGCCCCGCCTACCGCCGCACAGGCCAGCACCAGTTCTCACGATGACGAGGAACGCCAAGGTACCGCATGGCCGGGACGCTATCGCAGAGAAGCGAACCGTGTCAACCCCCGGCGCGGTCTGCGCTTCTCTTCCGCTGCGTGGAGGCCTCTTGCTTTGCCCCTCGGGTGAAGCGGCGTTCGGACCTTGCTCGCCCCCGCGCCATGCTTCTCCTTTTCACTGCGTGAGGCTTTCTTGCTTGCCGGTCCCGCGGGTGGCCGGATGCGGGCCCGGGCGCCCCCGC
>NCBR01000132.1 GCA_002279285.1 Acidobacteria bacterium 37-71-11 | reverse complement strand
CAATTCGGAACTGGTCGCCGCGAAGATGTCCGAGAACGCCGCCCGCAACCTCGGCAAGAGCTCGGAGGAGGTCATCAACGAGTGCATGGTGGCCTCGGCTCTCGCATCGACCGACCTCGCGCTCGCCTCCGGCCTCGGCACCGGCCGCATCGTGATCTCGTGCAAGCTCTCGCAGCCGGGCGAGCTGATCGCCGTCTACCGCGACCTCGCCTCCCGCACCGAGCAGCCGCTCCACCTCGGCCTCACCGAAGCCGGGATGGGGATCAAGGGCCTCGTCTGGTCCGCGTCGGCGATCGGCATCCTGTTGCACGAGGGGATCGGCGACACGATCCGCGTGTCGCTGACGCCCCGCCCCGGCGGCGACCGCCGCGACGAGGTGATCGCCGCGTGCGAGCTGCTGCAGGCGCTGGGGCTGCGCGCGTTCGCCCCGTCGGTGACCTCGTGCCCGGGCTGCGGCCGCACCACCAGCACGACGTTCCAGGCGCTCGCCGAGCGTATCGAGAACTACGTGCGGGAGCGGATGCCGGAGTGGAAGCTCAGCCACGCCGGGGTCGAGACGATGCGCCTGGCGGTGATGGGGTGCGTGGTCAACGGCCCCGGCGAGTCGCGGGCCGCCAACATCGGCATCTCCCTCCCCGGCACCGGCGAGGCGCCGTCGTGCCCGGTGTTCGTCGACGGGCAGAAGTTCACGACGCTCAAGGGCACCTATGACGAACTCGCGGCCGCGTTCACCGCCCTCGTCGAAGACTACGTCGCCACGAAGTACCCCGCCGCCAGGACGTAGGGCGTCCGGCGCCGCGCCTGCTGCCCTCCGGCCTCGGCTACCATGGGGGCGGAGGGTCCCGATGGTCCATCTCGCCGTCCTCGCCGCCATGGCCTGGGCGGGCAGCCTTCGCCACCTCACCGACCGCTTCGGGGTCGGCCGCTACCTCGCGACCGTCGTCGACCCGGTCACCGGTGTGGTGCTGTTCTCCAAGGGGTACGACAGCTACTTCGGCGAGTACCGCACCACCGCCGCGGCGGAGAAGGGCGTGCAGCGGACGTTTCAGGAGTCCGTCCTCATCCCCTGCCCGAAGAAACCCGTGCGTTTTTCGATCGCGGTGCGGCAGCGCGACGGCGCCCTGCGCGAGATCTTCGCCACCGAGATCGACCCGAACTCGACCGCGGTCGTCAACGCGCCGCTCGACGCCGGCGTCACGGTGATCCAGGCGGCGCACGCCGGCGATCCCCACCTCAAGGTCGATATCGCGATCCTTGCCGAGGGGTACACCGCCGCCGAGGAGGCGAAGTTCCGCACCGACCTCGCCCGCTTCGTCAAGCTCTTCTTCACGCAGGAGCCGTACGCCAGTCACAAGGGGAGCTTCAACATCTACGGCGTGTTCACACCGTCGCAGGAGAGCGGCATCTCCGAACCGAGCTGGGGCGTCTACCGCACCACCGCGCTCGGCGCCACCTTCGACTCGCTCGGCTCCGAGCGCTACGTGCTCACCGAGGACAACCGTCGAGTTCGCGACGCGGCGGCGCACGTGCCCTACGACGCGCTCATGATCATGGTCAATTCGGCGCGCTACGGCGGCGGCGGGATCTACAACCTCTACTGCACCTTCACCGCCGACAACCAGTGGTCGAGCTACGTCTTCCTGCACGAGTTCGGGCACTCGTTCGGGGGCCTCGCCGACGAGTACTACACGTCGTCGGTGGCGTACAGTGAGTTCTACCCGAAGGGCATCGAGCCCGATGCGCCGAACATCACCGCGCTGCTCGACCCGGCCGACCTCAAGTGGAAGGCGCTGGTCACCCCGGGGACGCCGATCCCGACCCCCTGGGAGAAGGCCGATTTCGACACCATGGACCTCGCCTACCAGAAGGTGCGCGAGACGCTCAACGGCAAGATCGCCGCCGCCAAGCGCGCCGGTGCGCCACGGGCCGAGGTCGAGAAGATGCAGGACGAGTCGGAACGCCTGTCGCGCGAGAACGCCGCCAAGGTCGACGCGTACCTCGCCAAGTCGCGCTTCGCCGGCCAGGTCGGCGCGTTCGAAGGCGCGGGGTACGCCTCGACCGGGCTGTACCGGCCGATGCTCGACTGCATCATGTTCAGCAAGGGCGCCAAGCCGTTCTGCAAGGTCTGCCAGCAGGCGTTGCTGCGCGTGGTCGAGCACTACGCCGACTAGGAGGATGGGCGATGGCGCGGTTTGCCGGCAAGGTCGCCCTGATCACCGGGGCATCGTCGGGGATCGGGGCGGCGCTCGCCCGCGAGTTCGTCCGCCAGGGGGCCGCCGTGGCGCTCCTCGCGCGCCGCGCCGACCGGATCACGGCGCTCGCCGCCGAGCTGACGGGCGCGGGGGGACGCGCGCTCGCGGTCCCGTGCGACGTGACCCGCGACGGCGACCTCGACCAGGCCGTGGCGGCCGCCATCGCCGAGTTCGGGCAGCTCGACGTCGTCGTCGCGAACGCGGGGTTCGGGGTCGCCGGCCGGTTCGCGGACCTCGCCCTCGACGACTACCGGCGCCAGTTCGAGACCAACGTCTTCGGCGTCCTGCGCACCGCCTCGGCCACCCTGGACGAGCTGACCCGCAGCCGCGGCACGCTTGCGCTCGTCGGCAGCGTCGCCGGCTACCTCTCGGCGCCCGGCAGCTCGGCGTACGCGATGAGCAAGGCGGCGGTGCGGGCGTTCGCCGGCGCGCTGCGCGGCGAGCTCGCGCCCCGCGGCGTCGCGGTCGTGCTGATCACGCCCGGGTTCGTGGACAGTGAGATCCGGCGGGTGGACAACCGCGGGGCGTTCCACCCCGGGGCGCGCGAGCCTGTCCCCGCCTGGCTGCGCATGCCGGCCGAGGCCGCGGCGCGCCGGATGGTGCGCGCCATCGCCCGCCGGCGCCGTGAGGTGGTCATCACCGTCCACGGCAAGGTCGCGGTGCTGCTCGCGCGGCACACGCCGCGCCTGCTCGCCTGGTTGGTCGGGCGCGGCCGGGTGTCGCGGCCGGAGCCTGGCCGCCCGGAAAGAAACGGCGCGCCGCCTACTTGATCGCCATGATGTAGACCGCGCCGCCTTGCCGGGCGAGCGTGATCTCCGCCGCGCCGCCGTTCTGCTTGACCACCCCAAGCGCCTGCTTCGCCTCGGCCGCGCTGCGAAAGGAGGCGTTGAACGTGGCCAGCTTCCCCTTCTGCCAGACCACGATCGTGTTGAGGAGCCCTTCCGCCTTGGGGGAGATCGCCGCCCCGGCGTGGCTCATCTCGAGCGCCGCCGGGGAGATCGTCTCGAGGAACTTCTCGTCGGCGGCGCTGCGGAACGGCGGATAGACCACGAGCACGTACGGGGTCCCGGCCGCGAACTGGATGCGGACCGTCGTCTGCGTCTGGCCCGAGCTCTTGAGCCGGTTGGCGCCGGCCACGATCGCGTCCGAGACGGTGGCGGCGCTGTCGGAGCTGCACGCCGACAGCAGCGGCAGCGTCGTCGCGAGCAGCGTCAGTGCCAACGTTGAGAACGTGCGGTTCATTGGCCCCCCGAACAACGGTTTGCTGCCGCCAGTGTAACCGCAGGACCGCGAGGTAAGTCAAGGCAGGGTCCGCGGCGCGCCCGGACGTGAGAAGATCATCGGCCTGGGAGGTGCGGGATGGAACCGTTCCGTTTCCACGTCTACGTCTGCACCCAGGAGAAGCCCGAAGGCCAGCCGTGCTGCAGCGCCAACGGCAGCGCCAAGGTGCTCGACGCGCTGCGCGCCGAGGTCGGCAAGGCGGGCCTCGGCGACGAGGTGCAGATCACGACCAGCGGCTCGCTCGGCCTGTGCGAGCGCGGACCGAACATGGTCGTCTACCCCGAGGGGGTGTGGTACTCGCGCGTCCGCGTCGAGGACGTCGGCGAGATCGTGCGCGAGCACTTCGGCCACGGCCGCCCGGTTGCGCGCCTGCTCTCCGGCGACGCGCCGACGCTCAAGGCCGAGGCGCTGGAGAACAAGCGCCGCTACCTGGCGTTCATGGCGGCGCAGAAGGCGGCCGCCGCCAAGGGCTGAGGCCGCCTCACTCCCCGATCACCTTGACGAGCACGCGCTTCGGCCGGCGGCCGTCGAACTCGCCGTAGAAGACCTGCTCCCACGGGCCGAAGTCGAGCTTGCCGCCGGTGGTAGGTCTCGGGCGACGGGTCGAACGGCGCCAGGCGCTCGAGCCAGCGCTTGTAGTCCTCGTGCAGGCCGGGCTCGTCGTCGTTGATGAACACCGACGCCGTGATGTGCATCGCGTTGACCAGGCACAGCCCTTCCTGCACGCCGCTCTCGCGCACCGCGCGCTTCACATCCTCGGTGATGTTGACGAACTCCATCCGCGCCGGCACGGTCATCGTCAGGTATCGCGTCAACGATCGCATCGCCACCTCCCGTCCCCCATCACTACCCGAGCCGGCGCCGCGGCGCAACCGGCGGTCCGCCGGGAGCGCTCGCCGTCGGCCGTTGCCGGTGGACTCGACACCGTCTATCCTCGCGCCAACAGGAGGACACCATGAAGGGATCACACGTGGCGTTGGCGTTGGCCGTGTTCGCGGCCGGCGTGGTGGTCGGGGTGGCGGCCTCGGCGCCGGGAAGCAAGGTGGAAAAGTCCATGTACGCGGGCCGGAGCCCGAAGGACGCCGCGGCCGGCCTCCTCGCCGCTGCCGGGAAGCAGGCCGGCAAGGGGAGCTGGGAGAACATCGCGGTCGGCCGCGTCTACTACCTGTCCGGCGACAAGGCGCAGGGGCAGGCGATCTTCGACCGCGTGTTCGCCGGCAAGGTCAAAAAGGACGACTTCATCCGCCTGGGCCGCGTCTACGTCGAGGCCAAGGAGTGGGACAAGGCCAAGGCGGCGTTCGAGAAGGCGCTGGCGCTCGACCCCAAGGACGAGGGGAATCTCAGCGAGGTGGGCGCCTGGTACAATCTCCACGGCGACCGCGCCAAGGCCGAGGAGTACTTCGGCCGCGCGTTCGAGAGAAAGCCCGATGAGATCTGGTACACGGTCAACGCCGCCGGTTCCTACGTGGGCGTGAAGCCGCAGTAGCGCTCGGTCCCCGGCGCGCCCTACGCCGCCGGCGCGTCGTCCACGACGGTTCCGTCCTGGACGCGAACGACCCTGCGCGTCCGCCGCGCGATCGCGCCGTCGTGCGTGATCAGCACCAGGGTGTGGCCCTTGGCCCAGAGTTCCTCGAACTTCCCGATGATGTCGCCGCCGGCGGCGGAGTCGAGGTTCCCGGTGGGCTCGTCGGCGAGGATGATGTCCGGCTCGCACGCGAGGGCGCGGGCGATCGCCACCCGCTGCATCTGGCCGCCCGAGAGCTCGACCGGCCGGTGCTGCATCCGGTCGGCGAGGCCCACCTGACCGAGCAGCGACTCGACGCGCTCGCGGCGTTCCTTCGCGGGTGCGCCCTTGAACAGCAGCGGCATCTCGACGTTCTCGAAGGCGGTGAGCTGGGGGAGCAGGTTGAAGTTCTGGAAGACGAAGCCGATGCGCCGGTTGCGGATGTCCGCGAGGCGGTCGATCGACATCCCCGACACCTCCTCGCCGCGCAAGCGGTAGGAGCCCTCGGTGGCGGTGTCCAGGCATCCGAGGATGTTCATCAGCGTCGACTTGCCCGACCCCGACGGTCCGACGATCGCGACGAACTCGTTGCGCTTGATCGAAAGGTCTACCTTGCGCAGCGCCTCGACCTTCACGGCCCCGGTGTCGTAGACCTTGCGCACCCCCGCGAGGGCGATGATCGCGCCGTCGCCGTCCCGCCGTTCGCCGCCGTTGCTGCCGTTTTTTCCGTTGCCGAACATTGCGACCCCCTCACTCGAAGCGCAGCGCCTCGGCGGGCTGCACCGTGACCGCCCGCCGCGCCGGGAAGTACCCGGCCAGCAGGCCGATCAGGCCCAAGAGCGTGACCGTCGCGACCGCGATCGGGATCGAGATCGTCGGCGTGCCGAGGACCTCCATCGCCTCGCTCTTGACGTGCGCCTGCACCGCGGCCAGGACCTGCACGATGGTCACCCCCACCCCGATGCCGATGACGCCGCCGGCGAACGTCAGCGCCAGCGACTCGAGGACGATCGAGCCCGTAATGTAGACACGGCGGGCGCCGAGCGCCATCTGGACGCCGATCTCGCGCGTCCGGTGCGTGACGGTCGCGAACATGATGTTGGCGACGCCGACGCCGCCGATGATCAGGGTGAGCGCGCCGATCACCCCGAGAAACGCCTGCAGACCGATCATGATCGCGTCCAACCTCTTGGCGTCCTCGATCGTGTCCCAGAACTGGAGCGCCCGGGTGTCGGCCGGGTCGAACCGGTACTTGGCGCCCAGGACCTCCATGAGGTGGCGCTTGGCCACCGGAGCGAGCGCGTTCCTGGTCGGCTGATAGACGAGGTTCGACAGGTAGCGGCGCCCGAACATCGCCTCGAACGTCGAGAGCGGGATCGTGGCGCGGTCGGCATCGGGGCCGCCGTACATCCCCATCTGCTTCTTCTTCTGCAGCACGCCGATCACGGTGAACGGCGTGTCGGCGACGAGCAGCGTCTTTCCCACCGGGTCGCCGGCGCCGAACAGGTCCTTGGCGAGCTGGTCGCCGAGGAACACCACCCGCCGCTTCAGCTTCTGGTCCAGCTCGTCGATGTAGCGGCCGCCCGAGCGCGGATAGCTGGTCCGGAGCTCCTCGTACGCCGGGTGCACGCCGACCACCCGCTTGTTCAGGGCGGTGCGCCCGTTGACGAGCTGCACGTTCCAGTTGTGCATCTCCCCCGCGGCCGAGGCGATCTCCGGGACACCCGCGAGGACGAGGTCGACGTCATCCGGCACGAGGCGGATCGGGCGGCCGGCGGGCAGCCCCGCGTACGCCTTCTCCGTCTCCCCCATCCAGATGATCACGATGTTCTCGCCGAGGCCGCGGCTACCGGTCTGCAAGCTGCGCTTGAGCCCCTCCCCGAACGAGAGCAGGAGGATGATCGCCACGGTGCCCCAGGCGATCGCGGTCACCGTCAGGATCATGCGCTTCCTCTGGATCTTGGCGGCGCCGCGAAAGAGGCGGACGATGAGAGCGAGGGCGCGCATCGCTATAGCCTCAACGCCTCGACCGGGTTGAGACGGGCCGCGGAACGCGCCGGAAAATACCCCGCGAGGAAGCCGATCAGCCCGAGGAGCCCGGCCGTGAGGGCCCCCGCCTGGAGGGAGATTACCGGCGTCCCGACGAACTTGTCGAAGTTGGCCGGGAAAACCGCGCAGATCCCCCACGAGATCGCGAGGCCGATCGCACCGCCGATCACGGTCAGCAGCATGGTCTCGAACACGAACTGCGTGACGATCATCCGCTGCCGGGCGCCGAGCGCCATCTTGACCCCGATCTCCTTGGTGCGCTCTTCGACGACGACGTTCATGATGTTGGAGACGCCGATCCCGCCCACCACCAGCGTAAGCATGCCCATCACGCCAAGAAAGATGCGGAACCCGAGCATGAACGAGTGCATGAACTTCTCGTTCTCGGTGACGTCCCACATCCGCACCGCCTCGGCGTCGGTCGGATCGAACCGGTGCAGCTTGGCCAGGGTGGCGATCACCTGGTCCTTCGCGGCCTCGACCTTGCCGGCGTCGGCCACCTGGAGGACGAAGTCGTCGTACTCCTGCTGGCCGTACATCGCGTGGAACGTGGTCGCGGGGATCGATGCCCGGTCCTTGTCGCGCCCCTGGTAGGAGGAGTCCTGCTCCTTCTTTTGCATCACGCCGACGACGAGGAACGGGGTGCCGCTGACGCTCACGTACTGGCCAACCGCCTCGGCATCGCCGAAGAGGTCGTGCGCGAGGGCGTCGCCGAGGAAGACGACCCGCCGGCGCTCGTTCATGTCGAGGTCGTCCACGTAGCGCCCGCCCTGCTGCGGGATCAGGTTGCGCATCGCCGCGAACACCGGGTTGGCGCCGGTCAGCCCCGGGACGATCACCTTGTGGCCGACCTTGAACTTCTTGTTCCCGGCGCTGTACTCGCCCGAGATCGCCGTCAACCCCGGGACCTCGCGCTTGAGCGCGGTGATGTCGTCGTCCCTGATGGTGATCTTGCGGTTGCGCGGCAGCCCCTGCCACGGCTTCGAGGTCTGCGACGGCCAGCAGATCACAATGTTCTCGCCGAGGCCGCGGATGTTCTTGATCATCCGCTCCTGCAGCCCCTCCCCGAACGCGAGCAGCAGCGTCACCGCCGTGGTGCCCCACACGAGGCCGAACAGCGTCAGCGCCGAGCGCAGCTTCTGGCTCCTGACGTCGCGCAGGAATTGGCGGAGGACGTTCTTCCAGCCCATCGCTCAGCGCTCCGCTATTCGATCTTCTTCGGAGGCCGCTGGACCACCTGCTCGCCCTCGGCGAGGCCGGCCACGACCTCGAGCTTGAGGCCGTCCGACAGCCCGGTCTTGATCTCGCGCTTCACCGGGGGGGCGTCCGCCTTGGCGGCAGGGACCTCCACGAACGCTTTGTCCTTCTCGAACGTCACGAGGCGCTCGGGGATGAGCAGGACGTTCGCCTTCTCCTGGACGACCACGTCGGCGTTCGCCGAGTACCCGGCCCGCAGGGTGATCCCGTCGGTCTTTTCGATCGCCGCCTCGACGTCGAACAGGGTGGTGCCCTCCTTCTCGGTGGCCTTCGGGGCGATGCGGGTGAGTCGGCCGGTGACGCGGGCGTCGGGCAGGGCGCCGATCTTGATCCGCACCGGCATCCCCTCGCGGAGCTTGCCGACGTCGATCTCGTCCACCGTCCCCTTGAACATCAGCGTCCCCATGTCGGCCATCGTCATCAGCGGCGTGCCGGCCTGGTACGAGGTCAGCGGCACCACCGGGTCGCCTGGGTTGACCTGGCGCTGGAGCACCGTGCCGGACGCCGGCGCCCGGATCACGGAGTCCATGCTCCCCTTGGCGCGCTGGATCTTCCCATCCTTGGTCAGGGCGAGGCGCTCGCGCGCGAGGTCGAGCTGGATCCGGGCCTGGTCGAACGACTGCGTGGAGGCGTCGAGCGTCTCCTTCGAGAGGATCCCGTCCTTGGCGAGAGCGCTGCTGCGCTCGTAGTCCGCAGCCGCCCTGGCGTAGGCGACCTCGGCGAGCTGGACGCCGCGCTCCACCTCGTTGAGCTCGAGCGGGGTGGGGTCCGGGATGATCGCGAACAGCGGCTGGCCGGCGGTCACCCTGTCGCCGACCTCGGCGAAGCACTCCTTGACGATGCCGGAGATCTGGGACTTCACCTGGATCTCCTGCTCCGGCACGATCTGCCCGGTCGCCAGCGCCTTGTCCGTGATCGTCCCGCGCTCGACCTTGACGAGGGTGAGACCGTCTTTCCCCGCCTTGTCGGCGCTCGTCGCCTGCACGGCCCCGTAGCCCACGGCCCCCACGATCGCCGCCGGCACCAGCACCTTGAGCCACGTTTTCATGCGCGCCCCCATTCCCGGCAGCCAGCTCGGAGACGACGCCGGGTTCGTACCTCTACCTACGCGAACCGGGGGAGATAGGTTCTCCGAAGGGGCGGGCGGGCGGCGCTACTTGGTCAGCACGTCCTCGATGCTGATGCCAGTCTTGCGCCGGGCATCGCTGAATTTGAGGAGCAGGGAGAACACGACGCCGACGACGCCGAGCGCCGCGAACATCAGCATCGTGGAGGTGTAGTCCACGACCGGCTGGCCGTTGACCATGGTGGTGTGGGCGTCCGCGATCTTCCCGGCGAGGTAGGGGAAGAGCATGAGGCCGACGTTCTGCACGTAGCCCACCACGCCGAACGCGGTGCCCAGGCGCGACTCCGGCACCATCATCGGGATCGCCGCCCACAGCGCCGCCGGCACCAGCGACAGCGCGATGCCGACGAAGAAGATCGGCACCACCGGCGGGAAGTGCGTGTAGCCGAGGAGCAGGTGGCAGGGCACCAGGAGCATCGCCCCGAGGACCATCAGCGTCGCGCGCTTGCCCCTCTTGTCGACGTAAAGCCCGAGCAGCGGCGTGAAGATCATGGTGCCGAAGATCAGGGCGGAGGTGTAGTGCCCCGCCGCGTTGACCGAGTAGCCGAACTTCTGCACCAGGATGTCCGGGGCGTACGACTGGAACGGGAACACCGCCGAGTAGAACGTCACGCACAACAGGGTGATGTACCAGAACGAGGAGTCGAACGAGAACGCCTCCTTGAGGACGAACTTCTCCTCCGGCGCCACCCCGCCGCCCTCGACCACGCCCGGCGCCCCCATCCTGCCCCGGGCGGCCCGCTCCATGCCGAGGTAGATGAAGTACGTGGCGAAGCCGGCGCCCATGATCGCCGCGGCGAACCACAGCGACCCGCCGAGACCGAACCACCCCGCCGCCGGCGCCTGGACGTTGAGGGCGAGGAAGGTGCCAAGACGCATGATGGTCAGGTTCATGCCGTAGGCGAACGCCAGCTCCTTGCCTCTGAACCAGCGCGCCAGCACCTTGTTGTTGACGACCAGGATCGCCTCGGCGCCGACGCCGAAGATCATGCGCCCCAGCAGCATGATCTTCAGCTCCGGGCTCCACGACGGGAGGAACGCCGTGTGCAGCCAGCCGTAGCCGCCGCCGAGCAGCCCGGGCAGCCCCTTCCACGCCCCCAGCGCCGTCAGGGCGGCGCCCAGGAAGCAGAGGAACCCGTACAGGATCCCCGACACCTTGAGGCCGAGCCAGTCCACCACCACCCCGGCGAACAGCAGCATGAGGAGGAAGACGTTGGCGACGGCGTAGAACGAGAAGAGCAAACCGTACTCGGCGCCGGAGAAGCCGAGCTGCTCTTTGATGAGCGTGCCCAGGGGCGTGATCGAGTCGTAGATGTAGTACTGCGAGAAGCAGATCAGGCTCATGATGGCGAGCACGATCCAGCGGTACGAGCGGGCAAGAGGCTTCAGGGTGGCGCTGGCTTCCATCGCGTCTCCTTGCTCTCCGGCGCTGGGCGGCTGGCCCGCGGGAGTCGTGACGCGGATGATGCACGTGGCGGCGGTCGGGGTCAAACGCGGCGCCGCGACGTTTCTCGGCGCTCGCGCATCTATGCGGGTGTGACGCACGGGATCGCCGTCGGCCGGTCGCGGGAAATGAACTTTGTCGAGCCCGCGTCCGTATTGCAGCCTGGAGCCTCCATGACTGCGACGAC
>NCBR01000131.1 GCA_002279285.1 Acidobacteria bacterium 37-71-11 | reverse complement strand
GCGGCGGCGATGTGCTCGGCCAGGGCTTCCACGAGCTGGAACGCCGAACCTTCCACGAGCTGTTGCACCAGCTTGGACGCGGTCTTGTAGTCGAGGGCGAGCGCCGGGTCGTCGGCGGCGCCGGCGGGGTGACAGTCGGCCTCGATTGCGAGGTCGATGCGGACCTTCTGCATCACCTGTCGTTCCCACGGCTGCAGGCCGATGACGCAGTACAGCTCGAGCCCCTCCACGAACACCCGGTCGCCCATCGCACCCCCTTGTCTAAGTTTACCAGCCGCTCCCAGCCGAACTTGGAGCCGCCGTTGGATGCCGCATGCGGTCTGCTACCATGCCGCGCCATGGAGAGTTTCGTCGTCCGCCTGCCCGAGATCGTCATCCAGCTGCTGGCGTTCGCCGTGGCGATCTCGGTCCACGAGTCGGCGCACGGCTGGGTGGCGGAGCGTCTTGGCGACCCGACGGCGCGCTGGCTGGGCCGCATCACGCTCAACCCCCTCAAACACATCGACCCGATCGGGACGGTGCTGTTCCCGTTGATGCTCGCGGCCATCGGGGCCCCGATCATCGGTTGGGCGAAACCGGTTCCGTTCGTCAGCCGAAACCTGCGCAACCCGCGGCGCGACCCAGCTCTGGTGGGTCTCGCCGGGCCGGCCTCCAACCTGGCGCTGGCGGTGGTCGTGACGGCCGTGCTGCTGGTCGTGAAGGCGCTATTCCCGCCGTTCCGCGCGGTACTGAGCGCCATGCTGGAGCACGGCGCCTTGGGCGCGACCGGGATCGCGGCGCCGCTCATCTACCTGCTGTTCTCCCTCGCGATGATCAACATCGTGCTCTGCGTCTTCAACCTGATCCCGATCCCTCCGCTCGACGGCAGCCACGTCGTGGGGGCGCTGCTGCCCCCGGCATGGCACTGGCGGTGGGTTCAGCTCGAGCGTTACGGCTTCCTGCTGATATTTGCCCTGCTGTGGACGGGATTGCTCAACATCGTCTTGCGGCCGTTCGTGACGGGACTGTTATGGATCCTGCTCTCGTAGGGGGCGAGGAGGCCGCCCGGCCGTCGGTCGTGCTGCCGGCGTTCGAGGGCCCGCTCGACCTGCTCCTGCACCTCGTGCGCGAGGAGAAGGTCTCGATCTGGGACATCCCCATCCTCAAGATCTGCGACCAGTACCACGAGGCGCTCCACCGGATGGAGCAGCTGGACCTCGAGGTGGCCGGGGAGTACCTCGTGTACGCCGCCTGGCTCCTGCTGATCAAGTCCCGGATGCTGCTGCCTCGTCACGAGGGGGAGGAGAAGGACCCGCGCCAGGAGCTGGTGGAACGCCTGGTCGAGTACGAGAAGGTGAAGGCCGCGGCAGCGGAGCTGGCGGGCCTTGCGGAGGTCCGGCGGGGCGTGGAACCCGTGCGGTGCGCCGCGCCGGACGCCCCGGGCGAGGTCGAGCTGGACCTGGAGGAGGTCGACGTGCTGGCGCTCGCCAGGGCGCTGCGCGAGGTGATGGAGCGGCACCTGCGCGACCACCCGGCGGCGATGCAGCTCGCGCCGATCCGGTTCTCGGTGCGGGAGAAGATCGTGGAGCTGTTCGAGCTCGTGAGCCGGCAGCGCAGCTTTCCGCTGCTCTCCCACCTTTTGACGCGTCCCGACCGGCTCGAGGGCGTGACCCTGCTGCTCGCGGCGCTGGAGTTGGTGCGACTCGGCACCGCGACGGCGCACCAGCGGCAGCCGTTCGCCGAGATCTACCTGACGCCGACCGGCGTCCCGCTGCCGATGGATGCCCTCACCGATGCCTGAGGTCAAGGATCTCGCGGCGGTGGTCGAGGCCGTTCTCGCGGTGGCCGGGGAACCCGTCACGCTCGACGCCCTGCTCGCCGCGGCCGGGGAGGGGGTCGAGCATAGCCTCGTCGAGGCGGCGGTCGAGTTCGTCCAGCGGCGGCACGAGCAGGAGGGGAGCGGGATCCAGGTCGAACACGTCGCGGGGGGGTGGCTGTTCGCGACCAGGCCCGAGCACGAGGGGGCGCTGCGCGAGTACCTGGGGTTTCGATCGCGAGCGCGGCTGTCGCAGGCGGCGCTGGAGACCCTGGCAATCGTCGCGTACCGGCAGCCGATCACGCTGCCCGAGATCAACTTCTTGCGCGGCGTCAACTCCGCCGGCGTGGCCAGGACGTTGGTGGAGCGCAAGCTGATCGTGGTGGCGGGGCGCAAACAGGTGGTGGGAACCCCGCTCCTATACCGGACGAGCAAGGAGTTCCTGGTACACTTCGGCCTGTCCGACCTCTCCGCCCTGCCGACGCCGGAGGAGGCGGAGCAGGTGGCCGGGGAAGGTGCCAGTGAGCCTTGAGAGGATCCAGAAGCTGATCGCCCGCGCCGGCGTGTGCTCACGCCGGGACGCGGAGGATTGGATCCGCGAGGGACGCGTCACCGTCAACGGGCATCCGGCCAAGCTTGGCGACCAGGCCGATCTTGCGAACGATTCGATCAAGATCGACGGCAAGCGCCTCAGATCGGCGCAGCCGCTGCGCTACATCCTGCTCTACAAGCCGCCCGGCGTGGTCACGACCAACGACGACCCCGAAGGCCGTCCGACGGTGCTCGATGCTCTCGGTGGCAAGGTAGGGGAGCGCGTGTTTCCCGTCGGCCGCCTCGACTACGGTTCGGAGGGTCTGGTCATCCTCACCAACGACGGCGAGTTCGCACTGCGGGTGGCGCACCCGCGCTACGGCGTTCTGCGGGAGTACCTCGCCAAAGTGAAGGGCGTGCCGGATGAGCCGGACCGGGCCAAGCTCGCGAGGGGCACGTATATCGAGGGCCAGCGGGTCGTCCCCCACGATCTCGCGCTGGTGCGGCCGACCGCGTCCGGGATGAACTCCTGGTGGCGGGTCGTGGTCGGCGAGGGAAAGACCCACGAGGTGCGGGAGATGTTCCGGCGCATCGGGCACCCGGTCCAGCGGCTGATGCGGGTCGCGATCGGACCTCTGCGCGACCCTTCGCTCAAGCCGGGGGCATGGCGCGAGCTGACGGCCGAGGAGATCGAGGGGCTCCGCCGCGGCGGGCGGCCGGTCGAGAGAGGTGAGCATGCGCGGACCACAAGTGCCGGAGTACATCCGCAAGCTGGCCGTTTACGTCCCCGGCAAGCCGATCGAGGAAGTGGAGCGGGAGCTGGGGGTGAGCGACATCGTCAAGCTCGCGTCGAACGAAAACCCTCTCGGCCCGTCCCCGAAGGCGGTGGCCGCGGTCAAGGCGGCGCTGCCCACGCTGCACCGGTACCCGGACGGAAGCGGGTACGCCCTCCGCAAGGCGCTCGCCGCTCGCCACGGCGTTGACATCGAGCAGGTGATCCTCGGCGCCGGGTCGGTCGAGATCATCGAGATGCTGGCGCGCGCCTTCATGGCGGACGGCGACGAGGCGATCTTCTCGCAGCAGTCGTTCGTCTCCTACCAGCTCGCGGTCAACCAGGTGAACGGCCGCGCGGTGACCGCGCCGGCGACGAGCGGCCGCGGCCACGACCTGCCGGCGCTGGCGCGGGCGGTGGGCGACCGCACGAAGCTCATCTTCCTCGCCAACCCTTGCAACCCCACCGGCACCTATTTCGCCCGCTCCGAACTCGATCGTTTCCTCGTCGAGGTCGGCGACCGCGCACTGGTCGTCGTGGACCAGGCGTACCACGAGTACGTTACCCGGCCCGACTATCCCGACGCACTCGAAGACGTCAAGGCGGGAGGCCACGTCATCGTCCTGCGCACGTTCTCCAAGGTGTACGGGCTGGCCGGCGTGCGCATCGGCTACGGCATCGCCTCGGCCGACGTCATGGCCACGGTCAACCGCGTCCGGTCGCCGTTCAACACCTCCTCGCTCGCCCAGGTTGCGGCGCTCGCCGCTCTCGACGACTACGACTGGGTTCGGGGTTCCCGCGAGCACAACCTCAAGGAGCTGGAGTACCTCCAGGGGGAACTGCGGCGCAGGGGCGTCCCGTTCACGCCCTCGGTGACCAACTTCGTGCTGGTGGAGTTCTGGGCGAACATCGGCGAGCTGTTTCTCGCCTTCCAGAAGCGCGGCGTGATCATCCGGCCGGTCGGCGGGCCGGGCCTCGTCAACTGTGGCCGCGTGTCCGTGGGGACCCGCGCCGAGAATGCGCGATTCCTCGCCGCACTCGACGAACTGGTCCCGGGTCGTACGGGCGTCTGAGACGGGCCCGGGGGCGCGGCCGCGAGACGGCGGGGCGGGTACAATCGACTTGGAGGGGCAACGATGGCGAGCTTTTCGGTGACATGCCCGCACTGCCATGCGCTGCTCGAGGTCGATAGCGACCGGCAGGTGATCGTCGGTTCGAGACCGCACGAGGAGCCAAAGACGGCGGCCTCGCTCGAGGGGCGGCTGCAAGCGCTCAGCGACGAGAGAGCGGCGGCGCGCGCGAAGATGGACGAGGCGATGCGCGTTGAGAAGGCCGGCGCCGAGATCCGCGAGGAGAAGTTCAAGAAGCTCCTCGAGGTGGCCAAGAGCGAGCCGGTGACCAGACCCGTCCGCGACGTGGACCTGGACTAACCGGGCGCGACGGTGTCAGCGGGCCCAGCGGGATCGAGGACGACCACAGTGGCGCCCCAACCGCCGCGTTCCGGGGGGGCCTCGCGCGCCGCGACCACGAACGGCAACGAAGCGAGGGCCGCGTGCACGGTGGCGCGTTGCACGCCGCGGCCGCGACCGTGGATCAACCGGACCTCTCTGAGACCGGCGGCGCGGGCGGCCAACAGGTACTCGACCACCAGCGAGGCAACGTCCCGCGGGGCGAAGGCGTGGAGGTCGAGCGCGTCCTCGATGGGCAGGTGGGCGGGTTGGTCAGCGTCGTCCATGACCGGGTCCGGCAGGGGTGTGACGGGCCAGCAGCCAGAACCCGAGGACCCCCTCGAGAAGGAGGACGATCCGCACCAGCTGACCACCGGGTGGGGCGGGCACCGCCGTGAGCAGGAGCCCCATCGCAATCGCCACGAGCGCCATTCCGGCCATCGTCCACGGCACCATTACCGTGATTGCTGCTCCCCGGCGGAGGTGCCACCACAGCAGGCCGGCCATGCTCCAGCCGAGGAGGATCAGCACCGGAACGGACAGCAGCCCCCTCATGGCGGTACCTTATCGTCGCGGCGGCGGGCGTGCAAGCAACGGGGGAGCGATGCGGCAAGGGGAGGAGCGCGGTGAAGGTCTCGATCGTCGTACCGGCCTACAACGAGGAGCGCACGATCACCGAGGTGCTGGACCGGGTGGCCGGGGCGCCGTACCCGGAGGCGGTATCCGAGGTCGAGATCGTGGCGGTGGACGACTGCTCGCGCGACGGGACGGCCGCACGGCTGGCGGCGTACCGGCCGCCGGCGGCCGGGGCCCGGCCGTGCCGGTTCAGCTGGTTCCGCCACGAGGTCAACCGCGGCAAGGGCGCGGCGCTGCGGACTGGCTTCGCGCAGGTGACCGGCGAGGTCATCGTGGTCCAGGACGCGGACCTGGAGTACGACCCGGCGGACTATCCGGCGCTGTTCGCGCCGATCCTGGCGGGGAAGGCCGAGGTCGTCATCGGAAGCCGTTTCCTCGGCGGGCCGCACCGGGTCCTCTTCTTCTGGCACCTGGTCGGCAACAGGTTCCTGACGTTGCTGTCGAACATGTTCACGGGCCTCAACATGTCCGACATGGAAACGTGCTACAAGGTGTTCACCCGCGAGGTGAAGGAGCGCCTCCGCCTGACCTCCGAGCGCTTCGGTTTCGAGCCCGAGTTCACCGCTCGGGTGGCGAGGATGGGTGTCAGGGTCTACGAGGTCCCGATCTCGTACAACGGGCGGACCTACGCCGAGGGGAAGAAGATCGGCTGGGCTGACGGCATCGAGGCGATCTGGTGCATCTTCAAGTTCAACCTCTGGGGGCGGTAGCGAGCGGCGCTGCGAGTGCCTCCCAGCGCCGCAGCAGTTCGGAGGCCTCGGAGGTGTCGTCGCGCGGCGCCCAGGGGACGAAGTCGTCCTCTGCGAGCGGCCGAAACGGGCCGGGCTTGACCTCGAACAGTGCGGAGTCGAACACCCTGAGTCCGGGCACCGGCCTCAACCCGGGTACTTGCCGTGGATGTAGTCGGTGAGCATGCGCAGCTCGAACGCCTGGTTGCGGCTGTCCCAGCGCACCAGGTCGCCGATCGAGATGACCCCGACGATCTCACCCTCTTCGACGACCGGCAGGTGGCGGCAGCGCCGCTCGGTCATGATCGCCATCGCCTCGCTCGCAGGCGTCGCGGGCTGGACGCAGGCGATGTCCGCCGTCATCACCTCCGTCACCTGCGTCGTCGTGGGGTCGAGGCCGTTCAGGATCACGCGGGTCATCAGGTCGCGCTCGGTGAAGATCCCCGTGCACGCCGTCCCGTCGCAAACGAGAACGGCGCCCACGCGCATGGCGCACATCTGTTGGACGGCGTGCAGCACAGTCGTGCCGGGACCGACCTTGTAGACCTGAGCGCCCTTGTCGCCGAGGATGTTGCCGACGCTTTCCATGCTCCCCCCCGATGCGTCCGGTTTCCCGCCCAACGATATCACGGACGTCCGTCCAGGTTGACGAAGAACTCGCGCACCGCGGCCGCCGGGTCGTCGCGCCGGAGCGAGGCGGGCTCCCCGCCGGTCCATGCGTCGGGCAGGAGCGAGCGGTAGGGCTCGGCGAGGAAGCGCTTGCAGATCAAGGCGATGACCCCACGGTCCTCGGCCGAGCGGATGAGCCGGCCGGCCGCCTGCACCACTCGGGTCATCCCCGGGACGAGGTACGCGTACTCGAACCCGCGCTCGTAGCGGTCGTCGAAGTACGCCTTGAGCAGCTCGCGCTCGGGTCCGACCTGGGGGAGCGCCGGTGAAACCACGACCACTTCCGAGAGCATCTCCCCGGGGTAGTCCACCCCCTCGGCGAACACGCCTCCCAGGACCGCGAGGAGGAGGACGGGCTTGCCGCCGCCGCGCAGCCGCGCCAGGATCTCGCGGCGCAGCCGGTCGGAGTCGTCGCCGCGCTGGACCTCGACGGTGTGGTCC